>JAIPJT010000070.1 GCA_021733985.1 Victivallales bacterium
TTTTATTATATATTTAACAATAATGCTGTATTGCGGCGCGCTAAGCCGTCGCCCCGGAGTAGCGGGGCTATGGCTCACACGGTCGGAGATCGCGCCCTACCTTTTGTTTCAGAAAAGATTAAACTTCGTCGTGCGAAGAACAACGCTGATCAGATTATATGCTTTAATATTTAATAATATTATAGTAATGTCTTTGAATTCGATCGTTTTATTCTGTTGAGAAATTTTACAAATAGTAATTAAGCATCAAATAGCAAAAAATAAATTATAATTTTATCAAATTCAAAACTTTATTTGTCTGCATGGAATTTTACCCAAATTATGCATAATCCGGGTTATAGAATCATAAGAAACTGTCAGAAAGCCGGTTTTGAAATTTAAAATTGATTATTGGAATCAGCTGTCTGGAAATTCAATTATATGCAATTACTTGTTTATTATTAAATTCTACCTGAATCCGTGAGATAATTTATAAAAATAGAAATATTTTATTTACAGTAAGCTATTTATATAATATTTAATACTTCACCTTTTGGGTGAAAAAAATATTTTTATAAATTAATCCGCAAGGGGCTTTCTGCAGCACTGTATCTGCTTGACATTAAACCACTTGAGTAGTGACTACACTTCGTGATTGAATGTCTGCGTATCTAAAGTACTGCAAAAAGCTCACGAAATCAGGTTCTATTAATTTAAATAATGAGAAACCTGAAACTACTGATTATAATGATATTATTATATAAAACTGTATTTAAAACGGCAGCCGTTTATGCTATAATCAGTAAAAAATTAATTCTAAAATTTAATTAGTAATTAAGCATAATTCTATATAATTTATACAATGACTTTTAAAGTAAAAAAATATTTTAATATGGTGGAAGTAACACTTTCTATAGGAATTTTAGCTATAGGTGCTATAGGAGTGCTGACACTCTTTCCGCTCGGCCTCGATAAAAATAAAAGTTCCATAGGCGAAAACTACTGCGCGGATGCCGCAGGCAGCATGCTGGCCTATATAGAAAGGTCCAGTATAAATTCCTGGAGCGATGTAACCGGAATTCCTTCAGTAAAAAAAGATATTAAAAAATCCAGTAAAATTGATGATGGTTTTAGTTTTGTCAGCAAGCAAATGGGAACAATTTATGAAATAACTGATGTAGATACAGAAGGTAACACTCTTGGAATATCCAATGGTATTTACGGAATAAAGTTTGCTACTGAAAATCAGGATGGTACACAGGTCGTTGATTTTACAGGTGAAGTTCAATTATGGAGGTCTCAAATTTCAGATGATATTAATGAGCAGACGGCCTTAAGAGTTTTTATGGAAATCAGCTGGCCGGTCACAACGCAGTACAGGTTCAGGAAAAAGAATTATTACAGCCTGGACCTGTATAACTATAATAATTAGATATTCACGGAATAATTGTTAATGGTTAAACAATTAAGGCTAAACAAGGTAGGGCGCGGTTTTCCAGGCGCGCCGTAAACGTTATTTAACACGCAAATCTGAACTCGATAACGAAAACTTTTTTTGAGCAGCGGTCAGCTCGGAGATCTGACCCTACCCTGAAATTCCTTAATTCAATGACAATGAAAGGCTAATGAGAACCTAAAAGAGTTAAGATCAAGGGTGTGATCAGGATTAGGACTAAAAATATAATATGAGACGGAAAATAAAAAAATATTTTACTTTAATGGAAATGGTTGTGGCATTAGCTGTTTTTATGATTCTGATAGCTATAGTTCTGACATTCTATGAAACCGTTTTTGAAGTTTCTTCAACTTCGAGAAACAGCAGTAATGTATTTTCAAACGCGAGAGTGGCTTTGGATATTATTAGCAGAGATATCCAGTGTATTTACTACAAAAATGAGATGACACCTTTCTGGAATGTTTCAAAAGATAATGCGGAAGCTGCCGGCTGGGATAAACAATATCAGAATGACCTTATCGCGTTTGTATCTGCGACACCTCTTCCTCAGAATGAGGGAAATATATCTCCTTTATGCGAGATCAAGTATCAGCTTTTTAATGACCCGGATTTAAGCGAAGATACTGCCGGCTGGTTATTAAGGAGTGCTACAGGAGACAACAGTGACAGCTGGAACTTTCAATATAATTTTACCGCAGGGGGAACGGGAGCAGGCAATGCATTCACTGCAGATAACTCATCGAGTGAGCCGTATCATAAACTTATTCCGAATGTAACCGATTTGAAATTTACATGTCGTGGCATTGATGGAAGTTCTTTAGGTACAAGTGCTGCCGGAACTACGCTTTTTCCTTATTCCATCAGTGTCGAATTAACACTGATGGATGATGTGTCATGGAAAAAGTATATTACAGGAGGAGCTGATAAAGAACTGATAGAACAGCAGAATTCGAGGACTTTTACTAAGACTATATTTGTAGGTGAACATGGACAGTGATTTCAATGGTTAATGGTTATTCTATTTTATGCACGATAAGGCAGGGCGCGATCTCCGACCGTGTGAGCCATAACCTCGCTACTCCGGGGCGACGGCTTAGCGCGCCGTTTTTCGCAACATCCCGGACAATGCTGTATTTGCGGTCAGCCCGGAGGTCTGACCCTACCGTTGCCCGGATTGCTAATTGTTTAGTTGCGAGTAATTTTATCTATAAAACTTAAAACATTAATAAAAAGTGTCAGTTTTTATTCAGGACTTTGCTGTTGGAGTTCGCACTTTAGTGTGTTAGGCGGAATATTCAGCCGGACAAGCTAATCACGTCATTCGACACGACAAGAGCTTGAACACCAACCATACACTAAAATTTGGATGTACAATTTTTTAATTCAGAGACATTGAATTGTTAGTGGTCATCTAAAAGAGTTAGATTAAGGTCAGGATTAAGACAAAGATTAAGACTAAGATCAGGACTAACAGACAAAGATTAAGATCAGGATCAGGATTAAGACAAAGACAAAGACAAAGACAAAGAGGCTAAGATTAAGGTAATTAAGACCGGGATTAGGACTATGACTAATATAATTAATTAATATAAGGAAGGGAAAAGAGATGAATATTACAAAGCTGAACCGGAAGCGGATATTTTATAATGTATTTCTTTTTAATATTATAATGTTTGCTTTATTTGCTGCTACAATGTTTCTTACTTATAAATATAACTACATTAGAAGAGAAGAGGTTATAAAACATAGGCTTATCAGGTCCGAGAAAAAAGCCGAGAACTTAGTCAAAAAGTATGGCGGAAGTAAAAAACTTCTAAGTAAGTATATTTCGCTTTATGAAAGAAGGGTTCCTTATAAAATTCACATAATTCAGGGGGGCGATAAAAGTCTTTACTCGAGTAAGCCGAAAGGGTCGTTAAAAGAAATTATTAAGGATGGGCAAGATTTTTCATATTTAGATGACAGCCTTTACTACATACAGAAAATTAAATTTAAGAGCACTCGGAAAAAAAATAAATTGACGGAGGTTTATCTTGCAGTAGCTAAAAAGGGGATCGGAGAAGTTAAGCAAGCTGCATTTAGAAAGATAATATTCAAAGGGCTGGCTCTGTATGTAGTTGTTGCGTATATACTGTCTATGCTGATACTGATAATATCAAGGATTCACTACGACAGGTTTCAGTCCAGAATATTCGGAGACTTGCTGAAACAGACGAATGACGGGGTTATAATCACAGACAGCAGCGGTTCGGTTATTTTTGTGAATACTGCTTTTCTTGATATGTTTCAGGTGAAATATAAAGAAATACTCGGCAGCAACATTGATCAGTTTAATTCCGGAATGCATGATGAGGAATTTTTCCAGTCGATGTGGGGGCAGTTAAACAGAGTTGGCAAATGGGAAGGTGATATTGTTAATGCTCTCGGGGATGGTACAAAACTTTATACAAAACTCAGAATAAATGAGATTGTAAACAGTAGAACGAAAGAAAAATACTATATAGGTGTTTATGAAAATAAAACTGATACAAAAATGGAGAAAGTCAATATACTGAAGCTGCATTTATATGATTCATTCACGGGGCTGCCTAACAGAACTTATGCAGCAAATTACCTCGAAAAGCTGAATTCCGGGAAGATTGAATTTGTCTACCTGAATATCATTCCTGAAAATATTAAGAAAATAAATGAAGCTTACGGAGTGGAAACAGGTGATAAACTCCTTCTGCAGTTTATAGAAAAAATAAAAGAGATATTTGGATATAAAGATTTTATTGCGAGAATTGACGGGCGAAAGATATGTGTAGTGGAAAATATTATCAACATGGAGAGTCTCAAAGAAAAAATTAGAAATATATCTGATTTAGCGTCGAAGCCTTTCAAGTTATTCGGGAATGATATTTATTTAAAAATAAATGCGGGGGTTGTATTCAGCGAGGAAGATACTGAAGATGTCAAGACATTAATGGATACTCCCTGTAAACCCGCTGCTTCACTTTTAAGCGATAATAGCCTTAACGCAATAAATGAAGCGGTTGATAATAAGAAAAAGAAAAGGGATGAAATGATAAAGCAGATGGAAAAAGCTGTTTCATCTGAAGAGTTTAAATTTTATTATCAGCCAATTATGGACTTGGATAAAAAAACAGTAATAGGCGCGGAAGCTTTAATGCGCTGGGACTCTGAAAAAATAGGTAAAATATCTCCGGCTTGCTTTATACCGCTCGCAGAACAGTTCGGCTTTATTGATAAAATTACAGAGTGGACGGTAAGAGAATTATGCAGCCGGATAAAAGAATGGAAAAAAGACCTAAAGAATACAGTACCTGTATCATTAAATATCTCATCAAATTATATCGAAAAAAATAATATCGTAGGGCTCTTAAAAAATGAGATCGAAAAATACAGCCTCGGAGTTGAAGATATTATGATAGAAATTACCGATCATACTGTAAATAAAACAAAAACAAAAGAGGCTGTTAACCGGTTGGCCGACGAAGGATTTAAAGTCATAATTGATAATTTCGGGACCGGAAACTCAAGACTGAAATATCTTGAAAATATGAAAATCAGTATGCTGAAAATTGATAGGGAATTTATCAAAGATTATCCTTATAAAAATGACGGAGGAATCGCCAAAGTAATTATTGATATGGGGAAATCCCTTAATATTCAGGTCGTCGGAGAAGGTGTTGAAACCGCTGAACAGGAAGATTTTTTTAAGACAAACGGCTGCAGGCTGGTACAGGGGTATTATTACAGCAAACCGGTTAAAGAAGAGGACTTCAAATTGCAATTAAAAAAATGTTACAAAAAATGATACAACTGTTACAGAAATAGTAACATTTAATTTAAACTTTTCTGTAATTGCTTTAATTTTATTTTTATTAGTGGTATAAAAGAAAACGGCAAAAAACTAAAAAGAACAAGAGGAAGGATAGGATGCAATGAAGAAAAAAATTTTAGCCGTTTTAATTTCTACCATGCTGGCTTGCAGCGCTGCTGTATTTGCAGAAAGCGGAAAGTCTGAGTCCGCATCGCAGGAAAACATGTTTAATTCCAAACTTGAGTCGGCGATAAAAACCGCACAAAAGATGAAGAAGGTTTATAAAGACAAAGCTGCAAAGGTGAAGCAGGAAAATAAACCGGAATTAGCGGCGGCTTATATGGCATGTTCAAAAGCAAAAGAGGATATATATAATTCAGCGAATGGTTTTTTTACTTCCTGTAAAAAAGCCTGCAGCATTGCAGAGAGAAATCAAAAACTGAAACCGTTGATAGAAACTCATCTGGATTATTATAAAAAGGGTGAATGGCTGACAACAAGAATAAAGAAACTTGAAAAATGTAGGGAAGATAATATTGATAAGCCGGAGTTTGCGGAGGCTGTAGACAGTATGGCGAAAAACCTGGAGGCATTTTCAGAATCAGAAAAGAAGTTTACAGCGGCTCATGCAGAGTTAAGAAAGCTTAAAAAGTAATTAGTATTTAATATTAATCAAAATATTATTTTGCCGTAATTCAATGGAGCAGGCACAGCAGTGTCTGCTCTTTTTGTTTT
>JAIPJT010000035.1 GCA_021733985.1 Victivallales bacterium
AATTCAGTTCCTGACGTCGAGAACCGTATTTATTGAAGACCTAAAAAGGAAAAAAGAAATTGTCAATCAACCATTTTTATATTTTATAAAAATAATTTCTTACTCTTTCATACTTTTCATAAAACTTTTGACACTACCTAGAATTATATTTATAAATGGTGCTGTATTCACAAGCGCTCTGAGATCGCACCCTGCCAATTTGTTTCAAACAGGATTAAAATTCGTCATACGAAGATTAACTCTAATAAAAGTTTAACTAAAAGTAAAGCAGGTGTCAATGCATAAATCTGTTTCGCCTATAAAAAGCCGACTTTTTTTTGAAGAAGTTTAAGAATAACCGTTCTTCATTTGACGTTCTTTCTCCTTCTTCCTTTCTTTTCTGGTTTCTTCATTGTGTTCAGTATCACCTGCATACCCTTTAGGTCTTTTTGAAAGTTTTTTTATAGCTTCCTCTCGCCCGTAACATACAATTCTGTCCCCTTCCTTCAACTCAGTATTTCCTGTCGGAACGCCTATGAATTTTTCTTTATTTTCAACTTTTCTATTTATGGAAAGAATAACTAATCCTTCAGACCTAAGGTTTAGTTCACTAAGTAAGCAGCCTTCCATCCAACTGCCCGGCTTAACAGTAAAACGGGAAACCGAAAATCCTTTACTCAATCCGAGCACAGCTGAATAATCATGGACATTAAGGCTGGTATATTTTTGAAGGAGAATTGTTATCCATTTTTTCATTACTCGGTAAATAAACTCGGATTTTGAAAAAATATAAATTGTTAAAATCCCGACACCCAGAACAAACAATCTCAAATAAATGCTTTTGTCGCTTTGTCCAGTGAAAGTCATTATCAGAGTAGCAATTGAGGAAGTAAGACCTGCGCTCCCGAGCAGGATTAATATACGTGCAATTTTTCTGCGCACTGGGTGCGATACAATAGACTCAGATTCAGTAGTAGTAAAACCTGCGCCGGTAAATGCCGACTGTGCCTGAAATGCGGCTACATCCTGTGTTACACCTGTTAATTCTAAAGCAACGGCGCCAATCCTAATTATAACAATTGAAAGAGAAATAATAATTAAAAGCCCGAGCAGTGCCCCCATAATCATAACCTTCTATTTTTAAAACTGTATTTTAAATGTCAACATACAAAAGACAAAAAGCTCCCTTAAAAGGAAGCTTTAAAATTTAAATATAACTGTATGCTTTTTATGAAGAACCTTTTTAGTCCTCCTCTAATATCAGGTTGCCGTCGGCATCGATGATCTTTTTTCTAATATGAGTGGTCTCTGAGTCTGTTTTTCTTGAATTATTCGGCATTATTTTTTTGTCCTCAAGTACAAGGTCTACAAGATCGGAATAATTATCATTTTTAATACAGTCGATAAGTTTCTGATCTCTCTTAGCTTTCTCTTCTGTAAATTCATATGTATCTTCATATGTAATTTTTTGTGTGTGTTCTACAACAACTTTAAACGGATACTTAACTTTCGTCTCACTCATTTTTTTTTCCTTTCTTACAGTTTTTACTTAATACAATAATATTAGTAAACTAACTAATTTAATAGAACCTGTTTTCAGTATTATTGCAACTGAAGTAATATAAATTATTTAAGAAAACTTGTTTTTTGGCTATATATTACTATACTAAAATCAAGTTCTTTTTTTTGAATATCATTGTTAACGTAAAAAAAATAGGAGGTACAAAATGCCAGCAGTTGTTGATAAAGAAAAATGCACTGGCTGTGAAGCTTGTGTAAGCTCATGTCCTGTAGAAGCAATTTCCATGGATGATGGAAAAGCTGTAGTCTCTGATGAATGTATCGATTGTGGCGCCTGTGTAGATGAATGCCCTGTCGAAGCAATTACAATGGAATAAGGATATATTTAGAATATCTTAAGTTCTTAAAGACAGGACCAAATCAGCTCATTGTACTGCAAATCTTCCGGTCAAGCTTGTTGCTTCCGGAAAGTTAAACTCATTAAAGGTACGCAGGCAGTATTAAACTGAACCTTTAAAAGACATAAATTTGCCGTGCAATGAGTTTTTTTTATTCTAAAATCCGCTGTCGCTTTTTCTATGTTTTTAATCATGTTATAAAAAATGCAACAACAGCGGCAATAATACCGTAAACAAACATTGGAATAAATGTTTTCTTTATAATTTTACCTTCGGCTTTAGTTAAACCGAGCACCACACATACCGCTACAATGTTATTGATACAAACCATATTTCCAAATGCTCCGCCCGCAGACTGCAAAGCAAGAACAGCGTTCTGACTTAAGTTCAGCTGCTGAGCAATTGACATCTGAATTCCTCCGAACATAAGGTTTGAAACAGTATTTGATCCCGAAAAAAACGCTCCTATAGCTCCAAGAAACGCAGCGCAGTAACTCCAGTAATCACCTACAAGGTTTGCAAGTGATCTTCCAATGATATTAGTACAGGCATTATCACCTCCGATCATCATAAGGTCTACAAAGACAAGAGCAGCCATCAAGGTAATGATAGGGAGTTTTATCTGCAGCAGTGATTCGTAGAATGTTGATTTAATAAGCTTCATGTCTCCTCTTTTTAAAATAAGAATCCCGAGTACAGCAAAAATAAGGAAAGGAAAAATCGAAGGGATGAACAGAAGTTTTAATGATTCGGCCAGATGCGTATTAAATATATTCTTTGCTGTTAGTATCAGTGAATCAGATATTATAAGATGACAAAAATTCCCCAGCTGGACACTAACCCAAGTTTTTGTAGATGTAAGCATATCATAAAAACCGAACTGCTGTATCCTTGTTATTATCAATATTAAGATTGAACCCCATAACGGAAAAGAATACTTTGCAAGTGTTTTGAACGGAACCTCATTATTATCCTTTCTCCTGACAGGCTCGCCGGCATCTGACAGCCCAATTCTTTTTTTAGCGAGAAAAATAGTTATGGAAAAGCCTATCAGTCCACCGATAATTGTCGGAAACTCATAACTGAACTTTGCAATTATCACAAACGGCACAATACAGCTCAAAATTGAAAGATAAATAAAAATCAGATTCTTTTTTATTTCCTTCAAACTTACTAAAAACATTAGTGCTATGACAGGAACCACCAATGCTGCAACACCATTAACAACAGCAGTATAAAAACCGGCCTGTAAAAGTTCTTGATGCGTCAGTCCGAGCTGGCCAAGTCCAAACCATGTAGGAATCCCCACAGTACCGAACGAAACCGGAAAGCTGTCCATAATTAAACAAAGTACAGCAGCCCTTACAGGTTTAAAACCCAAACCGACCAGAACCGGTGCTGCGAGAGCGGCAGGTACACCAAAACCAGATGCCCCTTCAATTATAAAAACAAAACACCAGCCGATAATCATAAGCTGAGCAACTTTATTATCCGCAATAGAGTTCAGCCACCGGCTGATAACTTCAAGCCCGCCGGTATTTCTCATTACTTTAAAAAGAAGTATAGCACCGAATATAACCAGTATAGGAGTATATGCGGCAATAAAACCTTTTATGACTGTGGCATTTACAATTTCAGGGCTTGACTTGAAATATATAAGTTTAATAAAATAAAGGAGTGCAGCGCAAAAAGGCAGTGCAGCAAAAGATGGCCATGGATTCTTTTTCACCATCAGAAAAATTAACAGTGCGATGGGCAGGATTGATAAAAAAACTGACATGATATTCTTCTCCTTAAAGTTTGAATAATAATTTTTAGTATGTATGTTTTTATGTACAAGAAACAAACTGTTAAAACAAATAATTTTTATATATATTATCCATAAAAACGACTATATTGCTACGCTCTAAGAACAAATAAAAAAAATATTTTTATGTACAAATTTCTGTATATATACCCAAAACAGCTTGGTTTATTTATCCATCACACCATACAGGTATGACCTGTCGAATGATAAGGTAGAAAAACAAAGTGTATGTCCAGGTTCATTTACGAAGGACTAAAACCATTCCGTCTTCGTTTTCGCTATTGCGGAACTACGCCGGATAAAAAAAAATCGCATACACCTGTGTATAATAATCTGCGGTATTAAAAAAATCGCTGCCCTTTAATTATGCAAATCATATTGGATACTTGATTAGGATCAGGATCAGGATTAAGATCAGGATTAAGATTAGGATTAAGATTAGGAAATTTTGTTATATAAAAAGGCGACGTATGAATAAAAATTATATCAATGAAAATTTTAACAAAAACAGTTTAATCCGGGCTTATGATCAGATAAAGCCTTATATTCATAAAACTCCTGTATTAACTTCCGGGCAGCTTAATCGTATGGCAGGCACTGAAGTCCTATTCAAATGTGAAAACTTTCAGAAAACCGGCTCATTCAAAATCCGCGGAGCTTTGAATGCTGTTTTAAACCTTCCAGAAGAAAAAAAACAAAAAGGTGTGGTAACTCATTCTTCCGGTAACTTTGCGCAGGCCCTTTCTCTTGCTGCAAATTATGCGGGAATTAACTCTTATATAGTTATGCCTGAAAATGCGCCCGAAGTAAAGAAAAGTGCGGTAAAATGCTACGGCGGCAAAATATATGGATGTATCCCCACGCTTAGCGCAAGAGAACAGACAGCTGAAAGAATACGGCAGGAAACAGGTGCAGAGTTCATACATCCATATAATGATAATAACGTTATCTGCGGACAGGGAACAGCCGCAATGGAATTACTGAAAGACCAACCAGAACTTGAATGTATTATCGCTCCTGTGGGCGGAGGCGGACTTATCTCAGGCACTGTCCTTGCGGCTGAATATTTTTCAGCAGGCTGTGAAGTATTCGGGGGAGAGCCTTTTGAAGCGGACGATGCTCATCGTTCACTGGAATACGGGAAAATTATCAGGAACAAAAAAGCTGATACTGTCGCTGACGGTTTAAGGACCAATCTCGGCAGCAGAACATTTCCGGTCATCAGTGAAGGAGTTAAAAATATCATAAGAGTAACTGAAAATGATATTATAGAAACAATGAAACTTATCTGGGAACGAATGAAAATAGTGATTGAGCCTTCAGGCGCTGTGGCATTTGCGGCCGTTTTAAAACACGGGGAGTTGTTTAACGGAAAAAAAACAGGTGTCATAATATCCGGCGGTAATATTGATTCAGCAAAACTCTCCAGCATTTTTCAGTGAATTTCATGGATTTTTAATTCATAATTTCTTCAATTTCTTCAACTGTTTTGGGAATTCTTTTCCCCAGCACCTTTCCACCCTGCGGAATAACCTGCACATCATCTTCAATCCTGATACCCCCGAAGCCTAAATATTCATTAAGCTTTTCGTAATTTATGAATTCTTTAAATTTATTTTCATTCCTCCAATTAATTATCATGCCGGGAATAAAATATATCCCCGGTTCAACAGTAAGCACATGGCCGGGTTTAAGCTTTTTAGCAAGCCTTAATCCACCAAGGCCAAACTGTTTACTGCGCTTAATCTCGGAATCATAGCCTACTTTATCTTCCCCGAGAAGCTCCATATCATGCGCATCTATCCCGAGCATATGACCTAAACCATGAGGCATAAAAAGAGCATGAGCCCCCGCTCCTACAGCATCCTCGGTATTACCGCACATAATTCCTGCATCTTTGAGTCCGGATATAATAATTTTGCAAGCATTGAGGTGAATGTCCCTAAAAAAAATTCCCGGTTTGATTATTTCCAATGATTTTAGCTGTGTTTCAAGTACAAGATTATAAATTGTTTTCTGTATTTCTGTATATTTTCCTGAAACAGGCAAAGTTCTTGTTATGTCGGACGAGTAACCGTTATTAGAGAATACTCCCGAATCAATGAGAAGCAGGTCATTTTCTTTGATTACATTACTGCAGTTCATATTATGGAGGTACTGGCCGTATTTTGTCAATATTGTGGGAAATGATGCCATTGCATTTTTTTCTGTGAGTATTGAGTTTATTACAGCAAGCAGTTTCCGTTCCGATAAACCCGGTCTGATTGTCTGCATAAGCTCCAGATATATCTGATGAGAAATATCCAGCGCTGACTCAATCTCTTTTATTTCTTCTTCAGATTTCACCTCCCTCTGTTTTATTGCGGTCTCGATAAGTTGGACAGACGCTCTGCTGTTAACAGAAGTTACAGGTATATTCAATATCTCAGCCATTTTTATTAATGTCCGTCCCTGACAGACCGGGAAAAAATGTAGTTCCGTTTTATCTTTCAATATTTTATCGATCACAGGTTTTAACTGTGAAACTGGTTTAACTTCACTTATTCCTGAATTTCCTGCAATTCTGCTAAAGGGTTCAACGGGACCCGTCCATATCTGGTCCTCGATACCGGAATCATCTGCAAAGAATATTTCCCTGTTTTCAGTAATATCAATAATTAAAGAAACAGAAGGCAGATTTATACCTGTATAATAAAGAAAATTACTGTCCTGCCTGAACGGATAGTGGTTTGCAAAAGTATCAATCGAAGCCGGTTCGTTTCCTTTTATAAAGATTACACCCTTATTGAATTTTTTTTTTAGCGTTTCTCTTCTGCGTATATATGTCTCTTTGATATTAATCTCCATTCTTTTGACAGTTGTTCAGATATCACACGAACTCAGCAAAGGTAAAACCGTTTAGAGCTACCTCCGGATATACACAATACGATGGATTTTTATTATCCGTCACAGCATTCGATACAGGTCATACCGTATTATGTGACGGATAAATCAATTAAATCGGCTTTTGTATAAAACTATAGATCTTCTAAGTTTTCAAATACCGGTTTGCAATTTGTCTCTTTTACAAGAAGAGAAGAAATTAATACAAAAACCAGCAGACCCGTCATTACAGTTAATGCAAATTCATAATCAAAATAATTCAATTTCCCCGTACTTTCCTGAAGGATATCCAGTTCCAGCCCTATAACTGGCTGAAAAACAGCACACACTACGACCGAGCAGGTATTCACAAACCCAATAGCAATACCTGTAGAACCGGGTGGACGGTTGTCGTTTGCCAAAGCAAAAGCAACAACATAAGACGCACATAGGAATCCCAGAACGCCTATGGAAATATATATCATAGTAAGTGACAGCGGCGGCCCGTAAATCAGAAAAGACATCAGGGCCAAAGTTAAAGCAGCACTGATTATCAGCGGCATTTTACGCCTTTCAAGTTTTTCGCTGATCCAGCCGTAGAACACGGCACCGGGGATTCCTCCGACAAAAACCATTGACATAGCGCCTGTAGCCTCAACATAGCTGATACCAGGATGGGCTGTTATAACAAAAGAAGGACCCCAAAGAGCGGCAAATGTAAATAACACGGCATTCATACCTGCAACAAATATTCCCGTATACCAAATCTGTTTATTAAAAAATACATGTTTAAGGTGATCAATTATTTCGTGCTTTTCGTGTTTTGGTTCGTCAGGTACTTTTTTTCTACGTTTTTCAATCTTTCTTTTCAGCCTTTCTTTCGGCGGATGACTTCTTACAATAAAAATAAACAAAAGAGCTAAGATTATGCCAAAACTGGCCAAAACCCATATTGTTAAACGCCACCCGAAAGAGTCAACGAAAAAATTAAGAGGAGCAGCACCGCTGACACCGCCAATCATACCAAAAACGGCAGTCCAACCCATCATAATTCCAATATAGTGATAAGGAAACCAGTTTGAAATAAGTTTAATTGCAGAAATATAAGCAAATGCAACACCAATACCTATCATAAGCCTGGAGAGCGCGGCAGTGTAGGGTCCTGCAGAGACAGCAAGAAGAATGTTTCCCAGTACGGCAAGTAAAAGCGCAGCTATAACTGGACGCCTCGGCCCGAAATAGTCGTCAATCAAACCTGCAGGTATCTGCATCAGACCGTATGAATAATAAAAGAATGCAGAAATAAGCCCCAGAAAAGCATCATTTACACCAAAGGCAGACTTCCAGGCATTGCCCATTGCCCCCGGGGAAACCTCCTGTAAATAATCCCAGAAGAAAAAGGCAGTTGCTATAAGCCATACAACGTAGGCCATATATACAGGTTTGTGTTTTTTTGTCTTTACATTTTCCATAATAGTACCAATCAATTTTTAAACTTATCTATATAAAATTCCGTATAAAAAGAGATAGCTCTTTCCATGCAGAATTTAATTATAATATATTTTGAAGTTTATGTCTACAGTTAAATTTGAAATAACTGATTAGGTAAACAGTTAAAATTTTATTGTTAGAATCGAAACAGGTTGAAATTATATACAATACAAGTAGTTTTTACTGTATGCAGTTATTTTTCATGGATCTCAGCTTTTAAACAAATATTCTTTTCATGCAGCTTCAAATTACGCAAAAAAAACGGAGGAATTAAAATAATGGGTTTATGGGGTAAAATTATATGCGGAGGAATCGGAGCAACTCTCGGGGGTCCGATAGGTGCTCTTATAGGTGCAGGCGTAGGGCATTTCCTGTTTGACAGCGGAAATACTTCCGGAATGCAGAGGAGTTTTTCCACAACAGAACAGACGCAGGCTGCATATTTTGCCTGTTTTTTTGCCTGCCTCGGAAAGTTGATTAAGGCAGACGGTATTGTCACTGAACAAGAAGTTGAATGTCTGAGACAAATGCTTAGAGAAGAAATACAGCTTGATCCTGAAAGCAGAAAGGTTGCATTTGAATTTGTGAGGCGGGCAAAAAATGACAATACTCCGGCCTCAGATTACATTAATCAACTTGCAAAAATAATAAATTATGACATAGAAATGGGTAAAACGTTTATTTTTGCTTTTCATAAACTCGCTATGGCAGACAATGTTCTTCACCCGGCCGAAAAAGAACTTTTATATTATGCCGAAAAAGCATTCAGGCTCAGGCCGGGTACTGTTGACAATATGATTGGCAGAATGAGAGGAAACAGTAAAGCTGATCTTAAAACCTCGTATGAAGTCCTTGGATGCAGTCCCGATATGAATATGACTGAAATAAAAAAGGCATATAGAAAAAAATGCCAGGAATTTCATCCCGATAAAATTGTAAATAAAGGCCTTCCGGATGAATTTGTAAAGTTTTCTAATGAACAGATGGTAAAAATACATAATGCTTATAAAACAATATCAAAGTACAGGGGTACAAAAACATAAGTATTGTTAAAATCTTATTCCTCCATATTCATCGTTTTCCGGAAATATTTTATATCCAACACGAATTGGTTTATTTATCCGTATCGAATGATATGGTCGAAAAATAAAGTGTATGTTCAAGTTCGTTTACGAATGACAAAATCCATTCCGTCTTCGTTTTCGCTATTTCGTAACAACGCCGGATTAAAAAAAACCGCATACACTTGTATATAAATGCCGGTTTAAACTCTGATTCTAATACTTTTTTTCAGACTTTATTAGATTTTTGTTACCTTGACAAAATTATGGAACCTGATAAGCTTTTTAATTTAAAGAGTATATAATAATATATTCTAAGAACACATATAAAACAGTTAGTAAATTTTTGAAATATAAGGATATTAAAATATGAGCAGCGAAAAAATTAAAGTTGGTGTAGTTGGTGTCGGAGCCCTTGGAAGACATCATGCAAGACTCTACAAAGATTGTGGTAATGCCGAAGTGGTAGGCATATATGATTTAAACCCGGAAGTAGCAAAAAGAGTAGCTGAAGAATTCGGTTTTAAGATTTATAAAACAATAAAAGGTCTGGCTGAAAAATGCGAAGCACTAAGTATAGCTGTCCCCGCAGACCTTCATCATAAAATTGCACGCCCTCTACTCGAAATGGACAAACATCTTTTAATAGAAAAACCGCTGGCCGTAAACATTGAACAGGCTGGAGAACTTGTCACAATAGCTGAAGAAAGAAACCTGGTTCTTGAAGTAGGGCATACAGAAAGATACAACCCGGTTATGAGTTTTATTGATGACAAACTGGAAGATGTCAGATATATTGAAGCAAGAAGACTTGCTCCTTATCCCCCTCCCCGTCCGGGGCTGCACCCAAGAGGAACAGAAGTCGGAGTTGTTCTGGATCTTATGATTCACGATCTTGAACTGATACTGCATATGGTAAAAAGCAAAGTAGCAAAAGTAGAGGCAGCAGGTATTCCGGTTCTGAGCAAAACTGAAGATGTTGCAAATGCAAGAATTACTTTTAAAAACGGCTGTGTTGCAAATGTTACAGCAACAAGAATCAATAATCCAATGATCCGCAGAATGAAAGTTTATCAGAAAAACTCCTACTTTTCTTTAGACTATCAGGAGAGGACAGGTTTTGTATGTACAAAAACAGAAACTGGTATTGCAAGAGAAGACATCCCGGTGAAAGACCATAACGCACTGTTTGAAGAAATGAAAAATTTCTGTAACAATGCGTTATCAGCAAAACAGACCGGTAGAATGCCCCACCTGAAGGTGCCCGGGAGAAGAGGACTGGAAGCACTCAGGCTCGCAATAAAAATAACA
This sequence comes from Victivallales bacterium, assembly GCA_021733985.1. GTDB lineage: Bacteria > Verrucomicrobiota > Lentisphaeria > Victivallales > GWF2-38-69 > JAIPJT01. Next base: position 10,431 of record JAIPJT010000035.1, read on the forward strand.
GATCTTCTGCATTTACATAATGAAAAATATAACCTTCCGGACGGCGAAAACGAAAAACTTTATCAGCAGTTCTGAAACAAATATTTAATATGAATAAGGTTCTTTTAAAGATCTCTGCATGTTAAAAAAAACTTGCCTGGCTGTAAATTTTGTTTTATATGCAGCTTATAATTTGTCGGCTCGCGAATTTTAATATTTATTCCCATATTATATTAGTATTATGGACACTATTTATCTTTTAATTACAGTTTTCATTTATGGAATAACAATAACAGTAACTCCCGGGCCGAATAATTTTATGCTTCTTTCTTCAGGGCTTAATTTTGGAATCAGGAAAAGCCTGCCTCACTGTTTTGGTATATGGACCGGGAACATAATAATGCTGACTTCAGCAGCCCTCGGCCTTGCTGTTCTGTTTACGGATTACCCTGCAATCCATTATTTATTAAAAATCTTAAGCTCTGCCTTCCTATTGTATCTTTCCTGGAAATTCGGGACTACAGCCCCGAAAAGTTTAAACTGTAACAATGTCAGAAGTAAGCCTTTAAACTTTTTCCAGGCCTGTTTATTTCAGTGGGTAAATCCAAAAGCATGGATTTTTTCTGTTACCTCCATTACGGTATTTATTCCTTCAGACAATAATGTACTCCGAGTTACGCTAATGGTTGTATCAGTTTTAGTAGTTACTATGATAATTTCTACGTTTATCTGGCTTACAGGCGGCTTCTACCTCGAAAAAATTTTCAAAACACCTAAGCAGCAGAAAATCTTTAATATATGTCTGGGAATTATACTCGCTTTAACTGTAATACCAATACTTTTTGTCAATGTCAGGTGATGCGTTTTTAAGTTTTTCTGTTATAATTCCACTATGAAAAGAAGATCAAGTACTTAATTTGTGTTGAAAAAAACAGAGCAAAGAGCTGTTAAATGAAAAAACATATAAAAGACTTTAATATAGGTATAGCTTTTTCGGGTGGAGGAATCAGAGCAATCCTATTTCACTCGGGAGTACTTCATAATCTTGCAAGACATGGGCTTCTTGAAAACATCAAAGTTATATCAAGTGTTTCAGGTGGTTCGATATTTGTCGGTCTTCTTTATTCAATGAACAATGGCAGATGGCCGACAAGTAAGGAATATATGATAAATATCTTTCCTTTTTTAAGACAAATTTTCTGTAATCTAAGCATAGCAAGATACTGGTATCATCACTTAGCAAATCCTTTATACTGGAATTATCTTCCGAAACGAGCCAATTTTCTCGGTGTAACTCTTAGGGAACTTTGGAATATTAAAGGGAATTTAAACGAATTACCTGAATACCCAAAATGGTTTATAGCAGCAACTGTTTCTAAGAATGGCAAAAAGTGGGTTTTTAACCGCGATTATATTGGGTCTAAAGAGCTCGGTTTTGCCAAACCTGAAGATACTGCTTTGTCAGAGGCTATCGCTGCTTCAACGGCCTACCCCGGAATAGTCGGTCCTTTTCAGCTTAAAACTAAAAAATATACTTGGTACAAAGATATTCCTTATTCAAACTCAGACAAAAACAAAATAGTTCAACCCGATAATTCAATATATTATTTTTATGACGGTGGACTTTTTGATAATCTCGGGTGTGACTCGTTATTTAAAAAATTCGGCGAAGAACTGATTGATGAAATTGATTCTATTATTGTTTCCGACGCATGCGCACCGCTAAGCCAGGAATGGTTTTCTAAATGGAAGCCCTTGAGCAGAACAAAAAAAATGGTGGATATGATTCTGGTTAACACCGATATTTTAAGAATCAGGTGGATGCGTGAATACATAGAGAAAAACAGAAGCCTGGGTGTACTTTATAGAATAGACAGACATGCAGATGAACTTATCCCTTCTCATAAGAAACATCTTTTCAAAGATTCCGCGTTTATGTCCAAAGACCAGTTAAACGTTGTAAGAAACCTCAAAACCCACCTTAAAAAAGTATCTCCTGCAGAATTTAAATATACTATAAGAAACGGCTATGAAACCGCCTTTATTGAAAACAGGCTTTACTTTGATTATTACCGAAATAAAAGCAGGACTGATTTATAGATACAGAACACTGCAGCCCTTTCTAAATTACTAAAGGAAAATTCAGACTCCAGGGGCCTTAAGTGTCCGGCCTCCTTGCAAGTTTTCGGCTGGCAGGTAGCCCGCCCTCCCGAAACAGAGCTCATCCCCCAAGGCAGATAGAATCGCAAGTTAAACGGTGCGGATCGGCGAGAAAGATAAAAAGGTTAACTATCAGGATTTTTTTCATAGCTATACCGGGTATCCTCTTTATTTTGAAAAACATGACAACAGCACTGACATGAGATAACGATTTATTGAAAGTAGTTATGGACTTGTAACCTGGGAGAAAAACTATAAAAAATGGCTCATGGGATGATAAATGATGAAACAGAAAAACTGCTTATAAATAAGAAATATATGTTTGGTACAGTTAAATTACTGCAGGAAATATATTTTACAGACTTTTGGGGGTTATTCAGGCCTTGAAACACTCCCCCTATTAAAGGATTTAGATAATCAACTAAATTCATTTCGGTATCTTCAATCTTAAATTTTCAATCAGGCATATTTCTGATTTTCTGAATTATTGAGCTGCTTATTTTTTCTTCCTTAAGTAAATCAATTATATCTTTTTTTATATTATTACTCACTTCCCTTTCAATTATTCCAATACATTTTTTACCGTAGAATGTTGTGAAAAATGACCTGGATTCCACCCATTTTATTTTTTTGTCGGCTGTAATAATCCTATAAATATATTTAGGAGCAATTTGGGGCCAGGATTTTGTTTCAATCACATCTGTCTGAGCATCTCTGTCATCAGGGTGCACACAGTTATTCAGCCAGAAATCAGGATCTTTGTAAAAGTGCTCAGCAGTATATCCGCAAAGTTTGTATACCAGCTTTGATACAAATAAAAGTTTGAATGACGGCGGAAACTCCCTGATCCAGATAATATCGTTTGATTCATTGATGGCATTTTCAAGTAGAATTCTTTTTTCACGCTGGCTTTTTTGTTCTGTAATATCCCTTATTACAGAAATCGAACACTTCTGGTTTTTAAATTCTTTAATAGTTTTGGATATTTCTAACCACCTGATTTCGCCGTCAGGTTTTTTGATCCTGCACTCTCTAAAATCCGGCCAGCTCTTCAAATCGGCATATTTTTTTTCTCTTTTCCTGTCTTCATGATGAATAGAAGTTTCTATAAAACCATACATATTTTTATTATATAATTCTTTAGCCTCATATCCGAAGATTTGTTCCGCAGCAAAACTTGCATAAAGCAGTTTATAGTATTTCAGGTCAAAGATCAAAAGGCATTCGTTAATTGAATTTATACATATTTCTAATATTTCTCTTATTTCACCGGCCTTTTTTTTATCAGTTATGTCGTGGATAATTCCAATTATGCCGGCAATTTTTATTTGAGAATCAAAAATTGGAATTTTAGAGATCAGGCCGTATTTCTTCTTCCTGGTACCGGGTATATAGCCTTCTGTATTAACAGCTTTTTTCCCAGTTGAAAGAATATAGGCGTCTCTGCTAATAACTTCTTTTGCTTCCTGCCTTGAGAAAAAATCATGGTCATTCTTCCCTTTAATTGAATAACTACTATTCAAGCCCAAATTAGAACGAAAAGCATTATTTGCCAGTAAATAGTTCTGTTCGGTATCTTTTATATATATTATTGTGTTTATTGAAGAGAGTATAATTTTACTTACAAGTGTATACTGTTTCAAAAATTTATAGTGACTGTTCAGCTTATGAAAAACCGCATTGAACCTGTCGATAATATTTTCTTCTTCATTTTTATCAAAGTGTTCCCAGGGCTCTAAAACATCTGCAAGTTTGTGCGGTGATTTTTGCGTTCGGAAACTTAAATCCGAAATCTCCTCCGTAGAAACCCCTAAAGCCTCGGCCAAAAGCGGAATTCTATCTTCTTTAGGAGTCTTTGTCCCGTTCTCCCAATGCCACAATGTGGTACTGGAAATTCCGATTTTTTCACAGAATGCTTTAGTCTTGAATCCGGTTGCTTTCCTCAGCTTTTCAAATTGTTTGTAGTAAAACTTCATAATACTGTCACCACTGTTTTTTTTTGAATATCCAATATCGAAAGTTTAATCACCTGTCGTCGTTCTATGTGAACTATGTCATAGCACAGCCGAATTAAACAATTTTTTTTTTAATCCGCTAATTTTCAAGAAGGGACTAAGCGTTTACAAAATAACTCTTACATACATACAAAATTAATTATATTAATTATAAACCCAAATAATTGGGAATAAATCTGCATCTTGCTGGTAAACATTATACAGCTTCATTTATAAAAATACAAAGCACCAAAGTTAATGTTATTATTAACCGCCGGTTAATAAATTAATTTTTAAAAACAGTGCATTAAAAGAAACTCTTGTCTCTCCATTAATATATGTAAATTGTAAATTTATATTTTAAAATTTCTGTTGATATGGAGTAAATACAAATGGAATCATTAGAACAAATTCCTTTATTGCATGATCATCACAATCACCTTGCTTTCTATACGGCAATGCATAAGAGCATTGACTTGAGCAAAGTAAAAGACTACAAAAAAGCTCTCTGTCTAATGCAGAAACTGGGCAAAGGTATAAATATTGTAACAGGCTGGCATTTTTACAGTTACATCAAAGAAGATATTGAAAAGCTTCCACCGGTTTTAATCTGCGATACAACACTGCATTCCTTTATTATGAACAGCAAAGGCAAAGAAAAATTAGAAAATAGATTTCCTGAGATTGTAGAAAATATTGAGAATCCCGAATGGGTAGAAAATAATCTGCCCGAAATATTAAAATTGATTCCCTGCATTAATAAAATTACCAGAAATGACATAAAAGAATTTTTTAACAAACTGGAAGATGATTTTATATATTCAATAGATGATATGCTTACTCCATCTGTAGATTTCATAAAAACAGTTGAGGAAGCAGGTTTTTCAGAAAGATGCAATTTCTGGATGGATATAAAAACATATAAGAATACACCTGAAAAACTCAGAAATAAAGTTATCGGGATCAAACTTTTTCTTGATGGAGCCGTCGGCACTGAAACAGCTGCAATTACCGGATATAAGTCTGGTTCCAAAGGCATAAAGGTAAGTACAAAAGAAAACTTAAAGAACAATCTGTCTTACATAGAAAGCCAGAATAAAGCGGCAGCTGTTCACGCGATTGGAGATAAAGCAATAGACGATATCATATCAGTCCTTGAGGACAATAACTTTTCTATATCTTTAATAAGACTGGAACATGCAACATACATTACAAAAAGCCAGGCAGTTAAATGCAAAAAAATGGGGATTAAACTTTGTATGCAGCCTAATTTTTCAATTGATGCCAAACTTTTTGACGGAAAAGTAAAAAAAGAATGCCTAAAAAGAAACAACTCGTTCAGAATGCTGATTGATGAAGTCGGATATATCCCGGGGGAAGATCTTTTATTCGGTTCTGACGGAATGCCTCACGGTGCAGAAGCCGCTTTAGAAAATGCTCTGTTCCCGATATATCAAAACCAGAAACTTAAACTCACTGAATTTGTAAAAGGATATTGTACTGATGCTGAAATCAATAAAAAGATTTCTTTCAAAATAATAAATAATAAAATTACAAATATTAAGAAAATAATTATATAAAACAGGGAGTTTACAATGAGTACTGAGGTAATTCTTGAAATTAATGACGCATTTAATGAAAGTATTAAAAATGATGAGAGTGTAATTAAGTCTCATGAACGGGAATGGTCATTTTCAATTGTAGGGACAGGCCTCGGGGCCGGAGTACTGTTTTTAGCTATAAACGGAGGGACAGCAGGCTTAATTCTATTTATATTATGTGCCGCTGTTTGTTATCCCATCGCATATATCTCCCAAAGATATATTATGAATTTGATTCTGAGTTCCGGCCGGAATAGCCTTAGTGCAACAATTAAGAGCTATACAGGCAAAACTGTATCATTATCTTTTACGTATATTTACGGAATTGCTGTATTTGTTTCAATTCTGGCTTTTGCTGCAGGACTTAATTCTATGATCGGACACCTTGGTATTCAGACAGGTTTATCTTCTGTAAATCTGTCAACAAATCCCATTTTCTCTTTTTCGTTAATATCTTCGTTGACTTTACTGATGATGTTTGGCGAGAATTTACTCATAACTGTACTTGAAAAACTCAGTATAGTCCTGATGTTCGCATTACTTCTTGTGTCAATACTTCTGATACCTAACTGGAACTTATCGCTTATCTCACAGATCAATCTGGGCGCAATGAGTATAACAACTAATATTTCTCTTCTTATACCACTGCTTGTCTTTTCTGTTGTTATTGTTCCGCCTCTGGCCCCAATGGTAAACTTTTTTAAAACAGAATATTCTGGTTTATCACAAAAACGTTTGGAAACTATATGCTATAGAAGCTACAAAAAAGGATTTTGGTTACTGGCTTTTCTCGTTATTATTTTCAGCATTTCATGTCTTTTAGTTATGACACCTGAAAGTTTAAATTATGCTATGAAAAATAATATTTCCGCTTTGTCTGCAATGAATATAAGATCAACTTCATTTTATTCATTATTTCTTAGAAAGGCAGGCATTGTGATAACTGGCTTTGCTTTATTGACTTCCTATTATGGCTGCGGTTTGGGATTTGTTGAAACAATTGCAACCAATACAGGCCGGTGGAAAGCTTCATTTGAAAAAAAGAAAAGAATTTCAGCTGTTGCCCTCGGATTATTTATCTGGCTTTTTGTCACATTTAATTTCAGTGTTATAAACATTATAGGTCTATTTATAACTCCTTGTGTTGGTTATATATACTATCTTTTGCCCGGATTGATCATCAGAACAAATCCAAGTCTTTCCAAATATAAAAGCTGGATTAATTTTGCTGTATTCACTCTTGGCGGCTTTATAATTGTCTCCTTTATTATCGGTCTTTTTTTAAAAAGTTAATAATATTTATCATAGGGAACTTTTAATCATGAAAATGCGAAAAATTTGCTTTACAAAAGCACACGGCTGCGGAAATGACTTCATTATTCTTAATAACTTTAACAGGGAACTGGAAAAGTTTGGAGTTGAGTATTCAAATCTGGCCAGGAAACTGTGCAGGCGCAAATACTCTATCGGAGCTGACGGTTTGATAATTTTTGATAAGTCAAACACATCAGATTACTTTATGCATATATACGATTCAGACGGAACTAAAGAGGATATGTGCGGAAATGCCGCAAGATGCACTGCTTTATACGGAAGCTCTTTAGGTATGGGAAATAAGTTTAAATTTGAAACCGGAGCCGGGTTAATGGAGGCTTATGTAAATGAAAATACCGTAAAAGTCAAAATGACCGAACCTAAGGACTATACCCCTAATATTAAATTATCGATAGACGGAAAAGAAATTGTATGCCACCATATCAATACAGGAATTTCCCACATGGTAGTATTTACAGAAGAAAACGGAATAAAGGCTACGGAAGAATTTGGCAGAAAAATCCGCAACCATGAGTTTTCTTTAAATAAAGGCGGTTCATGTGTGAATTTTATCAGCCGTAAAGAAGACGGTTCAACATTAGTTCATACTTACGAAACAGGAGTCGAAGAAATAACAAATGCCTGCGGTACCGGCTGTACTGCAGCGGCATTAATTCTTTCGTTGATTAAAGATGCCAAAACTCCCGTAAAACTTCAGACTCCGGGTGAGGATTATCTAACTATACATTTCAAAAAAACAGAAAATTTTGTTACAGAAGTATACAAAGAAGGCCAGGCAGTTTTGCTTGGAGATGGAATCTTTACATATACAGAAAACAATTGATAAATTAATTATTACAGAATAAAAAGGAGATTTAATATGATGAGGAGTTACCATAAAGTCGATTATAAAACTATTCCACTGTACAGAGATGTTAAACAGGAAGACTGGGATAACTGGAAATGGCAGTTCGTTAACACAATAAAAGATATTCCTACTCTTGAAAAAGTTATCGACATTTCAGAAGATGAGAAAAAAAACCTCTCAAAATGCCTTTCTAAATTTAAAATGGCGATTACACCTTACTATGCGGCCCTCATGGATAAATCCTATAAAAGGTGTCCGATCAGGCTACAGGCCGTACCGTCCCTTGAAGAACAGAAAATAGATGTATCCGATATTGACGACCCCCTGCATGAAGATGTAGACTCTCCCGTCCCGGGATTAACTCACAGATATCCTGACAGAGTTCTACTTCTGGTCACCAAAGAATGTTCAATGTACTGCAGGCACTGTACAAGAAGAAGGACAGTCGGCTGTGATGAAAGCGGCTTCAATAAAACTAATTTTTTAAATGCACTGGAGTATATCAGGGAGCACAAAGAAGTGAGGGATGTTATAATATCCGGAGGAGATCCTTTAGTTCTTTCAGACAGCACTATTGAGTTTATACTGAAAAAACTAAGAGAAATCCCATCTGTCGAAGTAATAAGAATCGGTTCGAGGACTCCGGTAGTTATGCCGCAGAGAATAACCGACAGCTTAGCTGAAATCATCAAGAAATATCATCCGGTATACGTCAATATTCATTTTAATACTCCGAAGGAAATCACGCTTGAAGCAAAAAATGCGTGTGAAAAGCTGGCTAATGCCGGTGTTAATGTCGGAAATCAAAGTGTACTGCTCAGGGATGTAAATGACTGTCCTTTCCTTATGAAAGATTTAGTACATGAACTCTTGATGATCAGGGTTAAACCATATTATATATATCAATGCGATTTGTCCATGGGTATTTCACACTTCAGGACTTCCGTTGCCAAAGGAATGGAAATAATAGAAAATTTAAGAGGCCATACAAGCGGATTTGCAGTGCCGACATTTGTCGTTGACGCCCCTGGAGGTGGAGGCAAAATACCGGTTATGCCAAATTATGTGATATCGCAGTCAGACCATAAACTGATACTTAGGAATTATGAAGGTATTGTAACCACTTATACACAGCCGAAAGATACTTTCTCTGATTGCGGTAACTGCGATATTTGCAAGCTGAGCACAAAAGCCCATCGCCCTCTTGATGGTATTGCGACCCTGATGACCGGCACTAAAACTGTACTGCAGCCGGAACAGTTAAACAGAAGAATGAGAACAGCTGAAAAAACCAGATTATAAAAACCTTAATCCGTGAATCAGGAAATTTTCATAAATCCTGATTCACTTTCGAAAGCATCGTACAGCGAAGTTTATTAAAAAAAAATGTTTAGGTTTATTCACTTTTGAAACAACCTTGTTCAGTCTATATGTGTACGGCATAAATATTTAAGCCGCGCACATATAACTCAACTTTCTGATTGTAACTCATAAGTGTTTTATAATCAAAGTATTAAACAATTTATAATGTATATTATTGTCGTTTTTGAGATGTCAATGAAAATATTTTTTTGAATAATAAATATCGAACACGGAATATTCAACAGAGCTCAACCTCCAAGGCAGATAGAATCGCAAGTTAAGAACCTAATTTTTCAGGATTCCTGAGAACTTAGTTATTATGAAATAAACAGCACCGGCCGCAAAAAATGCGGGGAGCGACCCCCCGAAGCTGAAATTCAGTATTGTAATATATTCGTACAAAATAAAACCTATCAACCATGAAGTAATTGCTGTAATATTGAAACCTCCGGTATACCAGAACTTTCCTGTCCCATAAATGTATAAATCGTCAGTTTTAAGCTTTCCTTTTCTTAAAATAAAATAATCTGTCAGTACTATACCGAACAGCGGTATAAACATGGCGCCTATAAAAAGTAAATAATTCTCATACTGAGCCATAGGAAAGACCAGAGCTGCAGCAATAGTAAACACAGCTATTATCCAGATTGTTATTTTAGGATTTGCCTTATTTGATATATTCATAACCGAACACGTTGCCGAATATAAATCCGGAAAATTCGAAGTAACGGTAGAAAATATCACAAGTATTAAAGCAGGTACTGCAAGTCCGATACAGCTCAGTGATTTGAGTATCATCAACGCAGGATCAGTTGTACCGGTAAATATTGTAACTGTCAGTCCAAGTATATACATCCAGCTTGAAACGATAAAATACCCAAGCCAGGTATTCCAGAAAGCAGATTTACCGTTTCTCGCAAATCGTGAATAATCCGCGACTATAGGGAGGAACGAAATAGGCATTGCTATCACCAGATCCAAAGCAGTCATAAAATGCAGGTTAACATCTTTTTTTATCGTGACAGCATCCGTTGAATTGAATTTCAGCAATACTATTACAGTCATTACTGCAGCAATAACCAGCAGCATTGTACAGGTAATATACTGTAAATATTTCCAAAGCTTCATATCAGTATAGAAAGCCCATATAAAAGTAGTAAACCCGATTACAAGAATCCAGAATCTGGGATAAACAAAAATCCCGCCTAAATACTTTCCGAGTTCTGAACCTGCCTGCCCTGCTATTATTAAGAGTATTGCGGCCCAGCCTACAAGCTGTATCACATTTAATACCGAAGCAAGTCCCGCACCCTTCAGGCCGAAAGAAGGTTTCACTGTTGTCATTGATGTCAGGCCGTGTCTGCTTCCGATAATCCCCCCCAAACCGAGGAAGGTGTTTCCAATTACATGGCCGAATATTATTGCTGTTACACCTAAAATAAAGCCGAGCGGTGCCAGAAAACCGCCGGCCCATATTTCAGCCAGTGAGATTGCCACTCCGGCCCAGAACAAAAAATAGTCAATTCCGTTAAGGTTTCTATCGCTGTTACTAACTGGTTTAATATCCATAATTTGATCTTCTTTTAATTTATTATACAAAGTAATTGAATTAAGGATTATGCTTTCGGAATCAAAGGATTGATTCCATCCACAAACTGCGGAATACATGGCGGAGGGAACCAGTCCTCCTGTGTCTTGGCGTAGCTTCCAGCGAAGACTGATGGTTCCGTAGACAAAGCAATATCAATAATTTTGCCTTAATTCAACGACATTGATTTATTATATTCGAAAGATTATCACAATTTTATTTTATTTACACAGCAGCTTAAATAAAAAATTAATTTTTCATCTAAAAATATATCAGCATATATATTGAAATCATAATGGAAATAGAGTAAAAATAGTTAAGTATTAGCGAAAAATCCTTTTCATGTAACATCTAAATTGATAAATCTAAAGCGAGGCAGATAAATGGTTAATTTAAAAATTCCCCATGTTTTTGTTTTGTTGACTGCAATAATTTTTGTTTTCAGCCTGCTCTCTTATGTAATACCTTCCGGTAAGTTTGAGACAAAAAAGGAAAAACTTGCCGACGGAGTCACCAGAGCTGTACTTGTCCCCGGGACTTATCATAAACTGAAAAAAAATATTTCGTTTAAAGGGCTTATTATTCAGCAGCCTAACACAAAAGATGGTGTCACACCAACAAGTCTTATCGGTTTTTTAAGTGCGATTCCGAAAGGCATGAAAAAAGCCGCAAGTATTATATTTTTTATTTTTCTTGTCGGTGGAGTTTTCGGTATTCTCGATAAAACAGGAACTATTGTCGCTATAATTAATACTTTATTAAAATATTCTAAGAAATCTCACCTGCTTTTGACTGTAATCTGTATGCTTACTATTGGGATTGCCGGTTCTACAATAGGCGCCGGTGAAGAACTCATTCCCTTAGTACCGGTTTTTCTAATGGTTTCTTCTTCACTTGGACTGGATAAAATTTACGGACTTGCTATACTTTACATGTCTTCACAGATCGGTTTTGCTGCCGCTACAACAAATCCTTTTACAGTTCAGGTTGCACAGAGTATTGCTCAAGTACCTTTATGCTCCGGTATGTCCTTCAGGATTTTATTTTTTATATGTACGATGACAGTAACTATTTTATATGTTCTGAGATATGCAAAAAAAGTAAAAGCCGATCCTGCAAATTCTTATGTTTATACTAAAGGTAATGAAGAAGAGGAAAATCTGATACATGCAGAAAACAGCTCTGTAGAACTGCAAAAATCTCATATAATAACTGCTGTTGTTGCTATAATTGTTTTTGCATTAGCTATTACTGCCGTTCAGCTTCTCGGCTGGTGGCTCTCTGAAATGAGCGGTGCCTTTTTACTTATCGGTATTGTTGCGGCAATACTCGGACATCTCTCAGTTGATGAAACAGCTTCTGCATTTGTAAGCGGTATGAAAGATATGACCGTTGCCGCTTTAGTTGTCGGATTTGCCACCGGCATTCAGGTTGTACTCAATAACACCCAAACTATGGATACTCTGATTTTTTACGCTTCCGGCACACTGCAGCATATACCACAATATTTAGCAGCTGTGGGGATGTTCGTATTCCAGGTATTTTTGAACTTTTTTATCCCTTCAGGATCAGGCCAGGCTGCTGTAACTATGCCTTTGATGGCTCCTCTGGCGGATGTACTGCATATTTCCAGACAGACCGCTGTCTTTGCCTTCACCTGCGGGGACGGTTTCTCTAATACTGTTATCCCAACTTCAGGAATATTAATGGCTATGCTTTCATTAGCTAAAATCACTTATACAAAGTGGCTGAAATTTATGCTGCCTTTGTTTGGGCTTTTATTCCTGCTTTCTTCAATATTTCTAATAATAGCTGTATTTATCGGATATTAATTCAAAAAAAAGGTTACAGAATATGGATCCAAGAATTACACAACATGCAGAATTAATGATAGACTATTCCCTGAAACTGAAGGCCGGCGAAAAAATTTTAATTTCCGGCAGCATTGAAACCCTTCCTATGCTTAAAGAGTGTTACAGATTGTCAATTGAAAGAGGAGCGTTCCCCGAAATAAACATTTCAAGTGATGATTTTCAGGAGATTATGCTGAAGAATGGAACAGATGAACAGATAAAATACACTTCCCCTTCTGCTTTCAGAAGAATAGAAACAGCAGACACCGTTTTAAGCGTATTGGGCAGTTCCAATACCAGAATGATGAATAATATTCCGGGAGAAAAGTTAAAGCTTTCAGCACAGGGAAGGACAGAGATCAGAAAACTCCTTTTTGAAAGAGAAAAAAAAGGCGAACTGCGATGGACACTCACCCTTTTCCCTACTGTTGCAAACGCACAGGAAGCAGGGATGTCTCTTGCAGAATTCCAGGATTTTGTGTATGATGCATGCGGTTTGAATCTGAAAAATCCGGTTGACTATTGGTTATCTGTTGACCGTGAACAGGATAGAATATGTAAAATACTCGAAACCAAAAAACACTTCCGTTTCTTATCAGATGATACTGACTTAACACTATCAGCGGAAGGCAGGAAATGGGAAAACTGCTCAGGAACTGTAAACTTTCCGGACGGAGAAGTTTTTACTGGTCCTGTTGAAGATTCCGTTGAAGGTACAATAAGATTTTCTTTTCCGGGTATCTACAGGGGTAAAGAAATAGAAGATATCAAGCTGACTTTTAAAAAAGGAAAAGTAGTCAAAGCCTCAGCTGAAAAAGGTGAGGACCTCCTCCACCAGCTTTTAGATACAGACAAAGGTGCTAAATATGTCGGAGAAATAGCGATAGGAACCAACAACAACATTAAAAAGTTTATAAAAAATATTCTCTTCGATGAAAAAATCGGCGGAACTATACATTTAGCCGTCGGTAAATCCTTCTTTGAAACCGGCGGGAAAAATGACTCAGCCATTCACTGGGATATGATATGTGATATGAGCTGTAACGGTAAAATATTCGCCGATGGAAAACTAATATATCAAAACGGAAATTTTCAGTTTTAAACTATACGATGAAGATCGGCTGTGAAAAATCATCAAACTATGATACTATTATATTAATAAAAGAAAAAAATGAAAAATACTTTTTCGTGAGCCTTCTAATCAACATTGATCAATAAATGAATACCAAGGAAAAAACAGGTCATATATTACTGCTGTTAATACTTATTTTAACTGCAGCAGTATATTTTCAGGTAAGAAATCTTCAATTCACAAATTACGACACACCGACCTTTATAATAAATAATCCCTTTTTAAATAAGTTAAATTTTTCCAATATACTTAAAATTTTTACTCCGGGGGCAATCCACAGAGAGGTTCTTTTTATTCCTGTTACTTATTTTTCATTTCTTATTGAAACCTCTATTTTCAGTTTAAATTCCGCTGTATTTCATTTGGATAACCTTATTATTCATTTGTTAAATACAGTACTTGTCTATTTTTTTATATTTAACATTTTCAATATTAACAACAGAAAGTTTTTCAGAGCCAACAATGCGGATAACGAGAATAAAACTTTACTGTCCAGGACAATAAAAACAGCTCTCATCTCCGCTTTGCTTTTTGCGCTGCATCCTCTGCAGACAGAAAGTATAAGCTGGATAATGGGTAGAAAAGACCTTCTTGCAGCTTTTTTCTCTTTATGCTCACTTCTGCTTTTTGTCAAATTCCTCCAGAAAAATCAGTCTTTTAAAAAGCATGAATCCCCTGCCCTATCCGGCAAAAAAATAATAGCATACTTTATTTCCATAACAATCTGTTTTACCCTTGCATGCCTGTCAAAACCATCAGCAGTAATCCTGCCGTTAATATTTTTGTTGATACTTCTTTATTTTAACTGTTATAGTAATTTCCTGAATAAATCTATAGTATATCTGACCGCTTTTGTTTCCCTTATAACTGTTCTTCTGAATTCTTCATTCTTTATTAATGCAGCATGCAATACATTTAGATCCTTCCATTTTCTCAGAATTCTAAGTTTGCCCGTTATCGTTTTAGGCTGGCTTAAAAGGGTTTTTCTTTTGAGCAGACCTGATGTCCTGTACACCTGGAACAATATTCAGCAGCTTACAGTTAATACATATAAAACTTTTTTCCTCTTTATTATATTGATTATAATCATATTGTACTGCATTAATAAAAGGAATAATATCAAGGGTTTTTTATTTTGGTTAACATTTTCAATAATATGCCTAACCCCCTCCCTAAAAGTATTTTTCACTTATAAATATTTTTTTATAGCCGACAGATACAGTTACTTTGCTTTATTAGGTATTTTCACTTTTATTGGTTATTTATTCAATTCAAGACCTTTATATGATAACAATTTCACTTCCGCAAATTTCAGAAAAATACTGAAATATTTTATTCTTTTCGGAACATTGCTATATATGGTTTCCATCTCGTACAGCCAGGTGCAGGTCTGGAGCTCTTCTGAGACTCTATGGAAATACATTTTAAGTAAGCGACCAAGTACACCCTATGCTCTGAATAATATGGCTACCTTTTTCTATGAAAATAATAAAAGAGAAACAGCCCTGAAGCTCCTGCTGAGAAGTTATAATATCAGACCAATTCCTCAAAACTGCTTTAATATAGCTGAAATTTACCGCAGAAATAATAATTTGAAAAAATCTGTTCCGTATTACAGAGAAGCAATAGAACTTTCTCCCGAGAATGTTGATTATCATGGAATATTAGGTACTGTTTATCTTAAATTAAACAAACTGGAACCGGCACTGACAGAATTTAAAACTTCATCAAAACTTGATCCTGAAAATCCCAGAAGTTATCTTTTTCAATACAAAATTTATTTAAAAATGGGAAAGAAAAAAAAAGCCGGCGAATTATTAAAAAAATATAGAAGAATTAATACAATTTCTAAAAATTAAATTGCTCTCTTAGGAACTTCAACCTTATATAAATTGTTGAACGATACCTCGAAAAGGTTACTTGTATCCCGGAGGATTTCGATATACTATTTATACTATATTTCGAAAACAAATCGGTTCAGTATAACACTAAGACAAAGGTATTGTCAAAAATAAAATGAAAAGTGATAAATAGAACATATTGATGATCAAAAGCTTTTGTTTATTTGTTGAATTGCTGGTTCGTTTAATCGTTTGAATCATCCTGCTTAAGCATGATGATGAGAAACAGTTGTTGAGAAAAGAAAGAAATTCTTTTTTCGTGTTCTTTGAAAATTTGGTGGATTGGTTATTAAGCAGCTTCTTGAAGTAAGGTTGTCCACATTCTTGGATACAGTTCAATACCTTTGAGGCATTCAAGCGGAACATGAACTCTGCCTTTCAATGTTGAATGCGGACGCATGAAATTATAACCTGTAACACAATGTCATTGAATTAAGGATTATGCTTTCGGAATCATCAGCCGTCGTACAGAAGTTGCTGTACTATGGCCGACACAGAAGGATTGATTCCCTTCTATGAGTAATAAATTCAAGCTCAATCCTGGATTTTTCTTAAATTTTTCTTTTTTTTATATAACGAATACATTCTGCAACATTCACAGACATATTCATTATTGTTATGTTTTGTAGTTTTTTATTTTGTAATATAAACAGTTTTACGTTTTGCACGGAGTGATCTTAAAGATTTCCAGCCTTCTATCGATGCTGCTTTCTAAATTGAAGCAGCATATTATAACTTATTCGGTTACGTAAATTCGGTTCCAATTCTCCAAAAATTCCGGTTATTAAAAAGCAACACCAGGGATTTCTGTCGGGTTAACCTACTGTTTCATATATATACTACT
>JAIPJT010000036.1 GCA_021733985.1 Victivallales bacterium
TATACAGTAAAATATTGCATTAAATCGTATAATTTTATTATACATTTAACAATAATGCTGTATTGCGGCGCGCTCGGAGATCGCGCCCTACCTTTTGTTTCAGAAAAGATTAAACTTCGTCGAACGAAGATCAACGCTATTTAAGAATAGAATAGTTCTTTTTGAGAAAAAGCTTAATACAGGCCCGGACAACTTGTCTGTCATATAAAATTCCGGAATTATCCGAAATCTCTTCAAGGGCTGTATCTATTCCAAGCGCACCTCTGTATGGTCTGCTGAGTGTTATACCCTCAATCACATCCGCAACGGCTAAAATTTTTGATTCCAGCAAGATTTCAGTGCCTTTTTTCCCGAGAGGATAACCTGAACCGTTAATACGCTCATGATGCTGATAAATAATCGTAGCTACAGGTAATTGAAATTCTATATTTTTAACAAGTTTATATGAAACTGCAGGATGCGTTTTTATTAAATCATATTCTTCTTCGGTAAGAGGTTCTGTCTTGTTTAATATTTCTGTAGGTATAGCTATTTTTCCTATATCATGGAGTGTGCCCGCTATTTGGAGGGCTTCAATGTTTTGAGCCTGCAGCCCGAGTTCTCCGGCAATTGCACAGGCTAATTTTGAAACATTCCTGCTATGTCCGGCAGTATATACATCCCTGTATTCAACCGTTCTGGCCAGAACATTTACAGTTTCAAGCAGGTTTTTATGTAATAGATTTGAAAGTTTTTCCAATTTATCCCTCGAATTAATAAGTTCATTTTTTCTATCTACTCTGGCAGTAACATCATCATAAATCGCTACAATTTCACCGGTTACAAGTTTATAAACATAATTTTCAAACCAGGCCTGATGATGATTATCTTTGTAAAATGTTAAAGGATGTTTTCTGGGTATCCCGTCTTTAAAAACTCTTTTAAGTTTATCCAGCAGGCCGAATTCTCTGATGCCTGGAAATGCTTCAGTTGCCTTTTTACCAATTATATTTTTTTTCCTGACATTTGAAAGAACTGTTGCGGAATAGTTTATATCCTTAACTATGAAATCGGAAACGTCTTCCGTAGCTTCATAAACAGCTACCCCGCTGCCCATATTATTGAAAAGCTCTCTATAACGGACTTCCCCTTTTTTGAACTCTTCATATATTTTTTTCTCCTCTGTAATATCGATATGTACACCTGACATCATAATCGGTTTGTTATTTTTATCCCTTTCAAACACTTTCCCTCTGGCATTGATCCATTTCCAGTTACCGTCTTTGGTTTTCATTCGGAATTCCGGTGAGTATGTGTAACTTTCGTTTTCAAAATGTTTCTTGAGTTCGTTAAAGACAAATAATTTATCATCAGGATGAATAAGTTTTGTCCAGGTTTCAGGTTTAGGGGGAAGCTCCCCTTTATTATATCCCAGCATTTCAAGCCATTGTTTACTGAAATCTACATACCCATTTTTTATGTCCCATTCCCAAAATCCGAGGCCAGCAGCCTCTATTGCCATGTCAAGTTTTTTTTTATATTCCTGATAGGATTTTTCAGTATCTTTTTCTGCTGAAATCTGTTTTTCCGGACATCCTTTGTTGTGCAAATTCATTCAGTTAACTCTTTGTTTAAATATTTATCAATAAAGAAGAAAAGTGTAAATTTTAACTTATAATTTATAATATATCGAAATAATATAATTTCTAACTTTACTATTATTTTTGATAAATATTTAAAGCCGAAAATTAAAAAAAAATCACAATGAGTTTTATAGAAAAAAAATACTTAATTTATGGTATGACTGTACTGGCATGTCTTTTATGGTCCTCGACGTTTGCCGGAATAAAGATCGGACTTCAGTATTCATCCCCTCTCTCATTCGCAGGTATGCGTTTTATTTTGGCGGGAATGCTTCTTCTCCCGTTCTGGATATCAAAAAAAAGGTATTTAAAAGAATTAAAAGAAACTGGAAGCTCATTGTTATAGTCTGCATATTCCAGAATTATTTACTCTATGCATTAATGTTCTGGGCACTTACTTATATTTCAGGGGCGGTCACAGCGATAATCGTCGGTTCTTCACCCCTTGTTACGGCTTTGATAACTCATTTCTTTACGGAAGATGAAAAATTAAACAGACAAAAAATTTTCGGTATATGTTTAGGGGTATCCGGGATAATAGCGATTGCATTCCATAAACTGGAATTTTCAACTAACAGTTTCTTTCTGCCCGGAATTATTCTTTTGTTTCTTGCTGTTACCTCCGGTTCAACGGGAAATATAATTGTATCTAAAAAGAAAAGCCTGCTTAGTCCAGTTACATTGAATTCAATGCAGATGATATCCGGAGGTACTTTAATGATTATTACAAACCTCATTATTAACGGAAGAATTTCACTTCCGAAAGCCGGTGAGTTCTATTTTGCTCTTCTCTGGCTTTCTTTTGTATCAGCGGCAGCATTTTCTATCTGGTTCATTTTGTTAAAACATAAAAATGTAAAAGTTTCTGATCTTAATGTATGGAAATTTATTATCCCTGTTTTCGGGGGAATTTTCAGTTGGCTTTTTGTTCCCGGAGAACATCCTGAATTAATTACGGTTACTGGAATGATTATCGCGGCCGTTTCAATAATAGTTTATAATATAAAAACAAGGCCGCAGAATTAAGACTTTATAGAACAGCACAGATAAACCTGTTAATGTTAAAGCACTTTCAGTCCGCATTTAAATTTCAAGTGAGATATCAACTGCTTTAACAGAATGAGTTAAGGCTCCCACAGATATAAAATCTACATTCAGATTCCCGATTTCAGTAACTTTCTCCAGTGTTATACCACCGCTTGCTTCAAGTTTAGACCTCCCGTTATTGATCTGTACAGCCTCGGCTATCTGTTCATTTGTCATATTGTCAAGAAGAATATAATCAGCCTTTGCTTCAGCTGCTTCCTTTACTTCTTCAATACTGTCAGCTTCAACTTCCACTTCAAGCTCAGGGAACATTATTCTTGAACGTTCCACAGATCTTGCTATACCTTTTTCACCCTCAAGCCCGGCAAGTTCCCTATGGTTATCTTTAATCATTATTCTGTCAAACAGTCCGCTCCTATGGTTTAGAGCACCCCCTGCAGCCACCGCATATTTTTCAAGATTGCGCCATCCCGGGGTTGTTTTTCTTGTATCGAGTATTTTAGTTTTAGAATTCGGCGGCAGTGCAGTAACATATCTGTGCGCCGTGGTTGCTACCCCGCACAGTCGCTGGAGAAAATTCAGGGCAGTTCTTTCAGCAGTTAATATAAGTTGTGCATTTCCTTCAACGACAGCCATTACATCACCCGCCTGAAGAAGGTCTCCGTCAGATACTTCAAATTTAAAAACAGTCTCACTGTCGAGTTTCTTAAACACAGCTTCAGCGACCTGAAGTCCTGCAGCAACACAATTTTCTCTTGTAACAAATTCAGCTTTCGTCTTCAATCCATTCGGGATAACAGAAAGGCTCGTTGCATCACCTTTTTTAACATCTTCCGAAAAGGCGAGCTCTATTAAAATATCAATTCTTCTCCAATCCAGTTTTGGTAAAAATTTATCTGTCATACTTAACTCTTATTTTTTATTATTAGAATGCCAATGTCATTAAATTAAGGATTATGCTTTCGGAATCAAAGGATTGATTCCATCCACAAAATACAGAATTCGTGGTGGATGGAACCAGTCCTCCAGTGTCTTGGCGTAGCTCAAGCGAAGACAGATGGTTCCGTAGATAAAGCAATATCAATAATTTTGCCTTAATTCAACGGCATTGATTAGAATGCCCTTATTTAAAGTACAATATAAACAAAATCAATGTTAATATATAATGATATCTCTATAATTCAGCTATATACTTTGACTGTTTCTGATTTTATAGTATAATATTATCATGATTTAGACATTATGCTTCTTCAATTTTTTGTTAAATAAAAAAGGGTTTGTTATTATGTCAGAATTTAAAAGAACTCCCCTCTATGAAAAACATCTTTCCCTGAAAGCCAAAATGGTTCCGTTCGGCGGCTGGGAAATGCCGGTTCAGTATCCTGAAGGTATTATTGCTGAGCATCACCATACAAGAAGAGTCGCTTCTCTTTTCGACACCTGCCATATGGGAGAGTTCAGAATAAAAGGTCCTAATGCGGCCGAGGTTCTGGATAAGATTTTTCCAAGAGCTGTAGCCTCACAGAAACCCGGAATAGCAAGATATAATTTTCTGCTTTCAGACCGGGGCACTGTCCTCGATGATCTGCTTATTTACCGTATGGATGAAGATGAACTTTTTTTAGTAGTAAATGCAGGCACCAAAGATACTGACGCAGAAAGAATAAAATCGCTTCTTCCTGAGAACATTTCATTTGAAGATAAATCTGATTCCATAGGAAAACTTGACCTCCAGGGACCTAAATCAGCTGATATCCTGGAAAAACTCGGAATTTCTAAAAATAAACTCCCTGCCTTCTATCACTGGAACAGAACCGAAATAAAAGGGATACCGGTTCTACTCAGCAGAACGGGTTATACCGGAGAACTGGGATTTGAATTTTATGTCGATGCCGACAGAGTCGCGGAACTCTGGGATATTCTGATTTCTTTTGATGACGTTAAACCTGCTGGACTCGGTGCAAGGGATACTTTAAGGCTTGAAATCGGCATGGCACTTTACGGGAACGAACTTGATGATAAAACTACACCTATAGAAGCCGGACTGGGGCCCATGATAAGGATTGAAAAGAGGAAGGCTGACTTTATAGCTAAGGATATCCTGACAGATCCCTCACATGTTAAAAAAGTTCTCACCCCCATTGCTCTTGAAGGAAGAAAGGCTGCAAGACACGGCGACACAGTTATGAATTCTGTTGAAGAGGAAATCGGTACTGTCACCTCCGGCATGTTCTCGCCGTTAATGAAAAAAGCCATTGCTTTAGCTTACATAGACGCAGATAAAAAACTTGATCCAGGCAGCAGAATACTCATAAAAGGCCGCAGAAAAAATCTTCCCGGCGAAGTCGTTGATCTGCCGTTTTACAAAGAAGGTACCTTACGTATAAAACTAACATAAACAAAGGAGTAAAAGTATGAAGAAGTACACTAAAGAACATGAATGGGTATCAATTGAAGATTCAGTTGCTACACTGGGAATTACTGCTTATGCTGCAAAAGAGCTGGGAGATATTACCTTTGTTGAGCTTCCAGAGGAAGATGATGATGCCACCCAGGGAGAAGTCCTTACTGTTGTCGAGTCTGTTAAAGCCGCAACAGATGTATTTTCACCTGTAAACGGCACAGTGACTGAAGTAAATGAAGAACTTGAAGATAATCCTCAGCTTGTAAATTCTTCACCGGAAGAAGATGGCTGGATATGCAGGGTCGGCGGTGTTGATAAAACTGAAATCGATGACCTTATGACCGAAGAAGAATATAAATCCTATCTAAATTCACTGTAAAAAAAGGATTTGTTATGCCGTATATAGCTAACACAAAAGCTGATCAAGAGGAAATGCTTGAGGCTATCGGTTGCAAAGATTTTGAAGAAATGTGGGAAAAAGCAGAAGTTTTCAGCACCCACCCCGACCTCTCTAAACTTCCAAAAGGCAGGTCGGAATATGAAGTCCTTAACATGGCAAAAAAACTTGCCTCTCAAAATGCAACTGATCTCGTTAATTTCATTGGCGGCGGATATTACGATCATTATATTCCCGCTGCAGTAAATGAAATAACCGGCCGCTCGGATTTCTATACTGCCTATACACCCTACCAACCCGAAGCTTCACAGGGTACACTCCAGGCTACCTTTGAATATCAGACAGCAATATGCAGACTTACAGGAATGTATGTATCAAACGCATCAATGTATGACGGCGGGACTGCACTCTTTGAAGCTATAACTCTTGCATGCAGAGTAAAAAAGAAAAATAAAGCTGTCATTTCGGCTGCAGTTTCACCTGTTTTTAGAAAAATGATTCACTGTTACAGCAGCAATTTGAATGTTGAGCTCGTAGAAATCCCTGAAGATGGTGTAAAATCAAATCAGCAGATGCTGGTGGATGCTGTGGATGAGGAAACTGCATGTGTATTAGTTCAGCATCCTAATTTTTTCGGAACCATTGAAGAATGGACGGATTTCGTAGAAAAAATACATAATAAAAAAGCCCTGGCTGTATGTTCAGTTTATCCTACCGCTCTGGCACTACTCAAGTCGCCGGGTGAAATGGGGTTTGATATTGTTACAGGCGAAGGCCAGTGCCTGGGAAATTCTCTGAGTTTCGGAGGTCCGTATTTAGGTATAATGGCCACTACAAAAAAATGTATGAGAAAAATGCCTGGCAGAATAGTCGGGAAAACAGTAGATAAAGACGGCAGAGACGGTTACGTCCTTACCCTTCAGACTCGCGAACAGCATATCCGCAGATCATCAGCAGTCTCAAATATTTGCTCTAATGAAGGACTTTGCGCACTTACAGCCAGTGCTTATCTGACCTGTTTAGGAAAAGAAGGTTTCCGCCATGTAGCAAAACTATGTGCAGCCAAAGCTGTTTATTTAAAAAACTTACTTCTCGATATCGAGGGTGTTGAACCGGTCGGAGAAGAACCGTTTTTCAATGAATTTATAATTAAGCTTCCATGCGATGCTTCGGAAGTTGCACGCAAACTCATTGACATTGGGTTTGCCGGAGGTTTTCCACTCGGGCAGTATTATCCTGACAGGAGCAACCAGCTTTTAATTGCTGCAACAGAAAAAAGAACTAAACAGGAAATTAAAAACCTGGCAACTGCATTGGAGGCAATATTATGGAATTAATATATTCAAAAAGCAGAGAAGGAAGACGTGGAGTAAGTCTTCCGGACTTCGATGTTCCTGAAGCCAATGCTGTTCCGGAAAAAATGATGAGGAAAGAACCCGCAAACTTGCCGGAAGTTTCTGAACAGGATGCAGTCAGATACTATATTAACTTAAGTAAACTTAATATTGGAGTGGATACAAATTTCTACCCGCTGGGTTCCTGTACAATGAAGTACAACCCTAAAATAAATGAAGTTATTGCAAAGCTTGAAGGATTCGCTGCACTGCACCCCCTTCTTCCACAATTGAAGCACGGTGCTGCACTTACACAGGGCGCTCTTCAGGTTATATATGATATGGAACGTATGCTGTGTGAACTTCTGGGTTTTGCACAGTTTACGATGCAGCCAATGGCAGGCGCACATGGAGAATTGACAGGGATAATGATGATAGCGGCTTATCACAAGGCTAATAATGACCATAAAAGAAAAGTTATGCTGATCCCGGATGCCGCACACGGCACAAATCCTGCAAGTGCTGCAATGAACGGTTTTGAGACAAGGGAAATTCCGACGGATGATCATGGAAATGTTGACATCCCGGCATTAAAGGAAGTTTTGGGGCCGGACGTTGCCGGCCTAATGCTGACTGCACCAAGTACCCTCGGTTTATTTGATGAAAATGTAAAAGAAGTCTGTAATCTATGTCACGAAGCAGGCGCACTTATTTACTGTGACGGGGCTAATCTTAATGCACTTTTCGGAAGAGTACGGCCCGGAGATATGGGTTTTGATGTCATGCATGTAAACCTTCATAAATCATTTTCCACTCCTCACGGTGGAGGCGGTCCCGGTTCAGGCCCGGTTGGAGTTTCTGAAAAACTCGCCCCATTCCTTCCCATATCAAGGATAACAAAAATGAAAGACGGCACATACTGTCTTGGATATGACTACCCGAAAAGTATAGGCTTTATTGCCCCCTTCTACGGTAATTTCGGCGTAATATTAAAGGCATACGCTTATATGCTTTCTATTGGAAGAGACGGTTTCTTAAGAATTTCTGAAAATGCCGTACTGAATGCGAATTATATCAGAACTAAACTTAAACCCTACTACAAACAGCTTTTTGACAGACATTGTATGCATGAATGCGTATTTTCAGTAGATATTCAAAAAGAAAAGTATGATGTATCAGCTATGGACATTGCTAAAGGACTTCTAGACCGCGGCATACATCCTCCAACGATGTATTTTCCTCTGATCGTACACGAAGCACTGATGATAGAACCTACTGAAACAGAATCTAAAGAAACTCTTGAAGAATTTATCGATGCTATGATAGAACTGGCTAAGCTGGCTGAGGAAAACCCGGATGAGATAAAAAAATGTCCGGTAAAAACCCCTCTGAAAAGGCTGGATGAAGCATTAGCCGCAAGAAAACCAGTCGTTAAGCTTGAAGAAAAGTAAATTTCGTATAATTTAATAGAAGTGTTATAAGAAAAGAAGTTCCCTTCTCTCTTATAGCACTTATTTTTTTAAACTATTAAAAAACAGGAGAACTAAAATATGGGAAAACCGTTAGTAGTTATAACCGGAGCAAGTTCAGGAATAGGTGAAGCTGTTGCAAAACATTTCTCAAACGCCGGCTACCCGTTACTGCTTTTAGCGAGAAGATTGGAAAAACTTGAAAGTCTGAACCTCCCAAAAACTATATGTAAAAAGGTAGACGTTACTGACAAAAGAGAATTTACCCTCGCAATTAAAGAGGCTGAACAGAAATATGGACACGCAGAGTGCCTTATTAATAATGCCGGTTTAATGTTGCTGGGGGATATTGCTACTCAGGACTCTAATGAATGGCAGAAGATGTTTGATATAAATGTGGTTGGTCTTTTAAACGGTATGCAGGCTGTACTGGAACCGATGAAAACACGGAACTCAGGAACAATCATTAATATTTCCTCTGTAGCAGGCAGAAAAACCTTTCCTAACCATGCTGCATACTGCGGTTCAAAATTTGCTGTCCACGCTATAAGCGAGAATGTACGCGAAGAAGTTGCAGACAGCGGAGTAAGGGTAGTAACTATAGCTCCGGGTGCAGTTGAAACTGAACTGATATCGCATACCAGCTCAGATGATATCAAAGAAACCTATCAGGACTGGAAAAAATCAATGGGCGGAGCAATTACCGCTGACAATATAGCCGATTCTGTTCTTTTCGCGTTTGAACAGCCGCAGTCTGTTTGTATAAGGGAAATTGTTATAGCCGCAACAAGGCAGCAGCCATAGCTAAAACTTTAACCCGGAATCTGCTCAGCACACTGCTAAAATGCATTATCCGGTTAAATACAACGGAGGTTTCTTTTATATACCTCCGTGTCCGGCTTGACCTGTCCGTCTACGGTTAACAAATAAAATAAAGATTATTTATGAAACATAAAAGTAAAATTTATAATGATGCTGAAAATAATGGTTTTCAGATAACAGAAACCATAGAAATAATTGACATAAACGCAACGGCTTACAGAATGATTCATAAAAAAAGCGGTGCCGGGCTTATTTATTTAAATACTGAAGACAGAGAAAATCTGTTCTCCATTGCATTCAAAACCCCTCCCCCCGACAATTCAGGTCTGCCCCATATACTTGAGCATACGGTTTTAACAGGTTCTGAAAATTACCCCCTGAAAGACCCTTTTGTAGGACTTTTAAAAACAAGTGTTGCTACTTTTTTAAATGCTATGACCTATCCGGATAAGACCGTTTACCCCTGTGCAAGCATGAACGAACAGGATTTCCACAACATATTGCGTATATACTGTGATGCTGTATTTTTCCCTATAATCACAAAAGAACATTTCCAGCAGGAGGGGTATCATTACGAATTTGAAGAAACAGAAAATCCTGAATCCAATCTGACAGTCAAAGGTGTTGTTTTTAACGAAATGAGAGGTGTATACTCAGACCTAAACGGTATAATCGCCAGAGAGGAATCCAAGAGCCTTTATCCAGATAATGCATACGGAAAAGATTCAGGAGGAATTCCGGAACATATCATCAATTTAACTTATGATGATTTTAAAAATTTCCATAAATACTATTACCATCCTTCAAATGCATATTTTTTAGTTTACGGCAGTTTCCCTGTCACAAAGACGTTGGAAATTTTAGATAAAGAATATTTAACAAAATTCAGTAAAATAGATATCGATACATATATAGCCGCCCAGAAAAGTTTCACTGCACCTGTAACAAAAAAAATAAAATACCCTATATCTGCTAACGAAAGTAAAAAAAACCAAACTGCTATTATTGTTAATTTTAAAACAAACTGCTTAACCGATACTATTGAAACTCTTGCTTTGACAATTATTGAAAATTATCTCCTGGGAAATTCCTCATCACCACTGAGAAAAGCCCTTATAGATTCAAATATAGGAGAATCGCTGACAAGCTCAGGCTATGCCGATTATCAGAGAGATACCTTTTTTACTGTAGGCATGAAAGGATGTAAAAAATACAGGAAGGATGATATTCTTGACATTATTTTTAACGTTTGCAGACATGAAGTTAAAAACGGCTTCAACAAAGACAGACTCGCTGCAGCATTTCAAAGTCAGGAATTTTCAGCTAGGGAAATTACATCATCATACCCACTGAATATTATGGACAGGGTTTACAATTACTGGCTCTATAACGCCGATCCGTTCACTATGCTTAATCTCAACTATTATATAGAACAGCTTAAAAAGAAATATAATGAAATTCCTTTCTTTTTTGAAAAAATCCTGGAAAAATACATCTTGAAAAATGTACACTACTCTGTACTGATATTCAGGCCGGACAATGAATACAGTATAAAAAAAGCCGAGAAATTTAGAAAAAAAATGGACCAAAAAAAGGCGCTTTTATCAGATGAAGAAAAGGAAACTATTGTCAAAAATTCTTTGAAACTTCATGAGTTTTATGCCCTCGAAGATTCAAAGGAAGCTTTAGATACACTCCCTAAACTGAAACTTAAAAATATCTCAGAAGAACCGGTTAAACTAGACTCAAACATAGATAATATTAACGACAGGCCTTTCATAACTACAGATATTTTCAGCAACAGAATCAACTATTTAACAATTGCAGTTGACCTGCGCGGCCTTGATGAAGATCTGCTGGACTTTTTGCCGATATTTAAACTTGCTGTACTTAAAATGGGTGCTGGAAAATTTGATTATCTCGAAATGGCTGAAAGAGAAAACCTCTATACCGGAGGCGTTTCTGCCGGACTGTATACTGACGGCAGTTTCGATAATTCATCCGATTTTTTCCCTTTGTTTAAGTTATCGTCTAAGGCTACAGTGACAAATACCCCTCAAATGCTCAATTTACTGCAGGATAAACTTCAATCTTGCAGGCTTGACAATAAAAAACGACTAAAAAATATTATAATTCAGAGAAAAAGCGCATTAAGAACAAATATTCTCAATTCAGGTTCATCTTTTGCACTTTCGTATGCCAGCAGAAATGTCAGCATAAACCATAACCTGAATGACAGATTTATCGGAATAAACCATATAAGATTCATTTCTAAACTTTCAGACAATTTTGATGCCGAGTACGACAATATTGTAGAAAAATTATCGAGAATTAAGTCTTTTATTAAAAATAGGAACAGAATTTATTTCAGTTATGTCGGAGATAATAATACTGAAATATTTACTAAAAACTGGGCGGAAAATCTTTTGACCTCATTCGACTCCAAACAGATAATCAACAGAAACTATTCTTTTCTTCAGTCATACCAGCCTTCCTCCGAAGCCGTTTGCCTTCCTGCAGAAGTTGCATATAATGCCTTGAGCTTTCCTGCAGTATCTGCAAACACTGAATTGGCACCGCCGCTGTTTCTAATCGGACAATACTTGAATTTTAACTTTTTATGGGAAAAAATACGTGTTGAAAACGGAGCCTACGGAGCAAGCTCATTCTACTCTGTCCTAGGAGGAATTTTCGGTTTAGCCACATACAGGGACCCTTTTATTATGAAGTCGTACGATACTTTTTATAAATGCACAGATCATATTTTAAAAGAAATGAAAAGAGATGAAACTTCTATTGAACAAATTATTATAGGTTCTCTTAAAAAACTTGATAAACCGATAAGGCCGGAAAACGCTGTGAATATTGCTGTCAATAAATATCTGAGAGGTGTAACAGACCAAAAAAGGTATGAATTTCGCCAAAAACTACTCAATGTTTCATATAAAGATATTGAAAATGCAGCTCAGGAAATTTTGATTAATGGCTTTAAGAATGCTTCTGTATGCACTATATCAAATCAGACAAATGTTCAAACAGCAAATAAAAAAAGCACTGAGTTTAAATTTAATATTGAATTTTTATAAAAAACTATTTATATAATTTTAAGAATTAAATAATAAAAAAAATAGGAAATTGACAATGGATAATCAGCATCAGCATACTATATCAGTTCTTGTAGAAAACAATTCAGGTGTTCTGGCAAGGATTGCAGGACTTTTTTCGGGGAGAGGTTATAACATTGACTCTCTTACTGTGAGCCCTACTGAGGGAACCGGTTTGTCTAAAATGACTATCGTTACAACCGGAAATGATGAAGTCCTCGAACAAATCGAAAAACAGCTCAGTAAACTTATAGAAGTCCTTAAAGTTACAGACCTCACAGGAAGCAGTTTTATTGAAAGAGAACTTATTCTGCTTAAAGTAGAAAACACTACTGAAAACAGATCGGAAATAATGCAGATAATTGAAGTCTTCAAAGGTAAAATTGTAAATGTACATATTAATGAAATAACGGTTGAACTTTCCGGTCGGAGTGCTAAAATAGACGCTTTTATAAATTTAATGGAAGCTTTCGGCATAATTGAAATCGCAAGAACAGGCAGAGTGGCAATATCAAGAAAACCCGGCGCTACTCAGGAATATTAAATAATATTTTAAAACATTTGCTTTAGACTGTATTGATTACATATTTCTTATATTATAGAATAATATCTGTATGTTATTCAGTTTTAAAGCTGCATTCATAAATTAAGGACATGACATGACAGGAAAAAACATCTTTAAAAGAGAAAGTGGGGAATCTGAAAAAATTTTGCTATGTCAGAATTGTAATGAAATGCTTTTTATCTGTGACATTGAACACTTTGAAAGATGCCCTTACTGTAACTCGAGAATTAAAGTTGACATTGAGGTTGAAGACTATATTTTAAAACCGGTAATTGATAAGTGGATTGACCTCCAGAAAAAACCGGACCCCCCTTTTTTAGAAGATAATTTGATGTAAACAGGTAACAATAAATAAAAAGGTCCGGTGGAAAACTGCTATGGAATGAGCCGCCAAATAAAAAATTTAGAGACGTGCAGCGGCACGTCTTATTTTTATGATCTGTAAAAAAATATTGTAGAGCTATTCAAGTAATTTTGTTAAATAATTCAATATCTGAATATGTTGAGGTCTAATTAAATATGGGTAAAACGGAAGAAAATAAAGATAAAAATTTTGAGAAAGCACTCGAAGAACTTGAAAACATTGTAAAAAAAATGGAAAATGACAAACTTTCACTGAATGATATGATGAAATATTTTGAGAAAGGGAAAAAACTGTCAGACTACTGCGGGAAAAAACTTTCCGAGTATGAAAAAAAAATAGAGATTCTTGTTGACAAAAATGCCGAAAAAAATGAAAACGCATGGAAAGAATTTAAATCTTGAGCTGACTCACTGTCAGCAGTATCTCCTAACGGTGTAAAACAATTGCATATCAACCTTTTTTATCTGAAGCACTCCCAACAGGCTGTGAATATTAAAAGTGTTTTTAGTAAAGACTTAATGATTTTTATTATAACATAATATTTTGAGGTTTTTTTATGAATAACCACATCAAAAACAATTTGGAAAAGGTAAACAGTAATATTAAAAAATATGCGGAAAAAGCAGGCCGCTCCGCTAAAGATATCAGTCTCCTTGCAGTAAGTAAAACTTATTCGTCTGAAATAATTTTAGATGCTTACAAATGTGGACAAAGAAAGTTCGGAGAAAATAAGATACAGGAACTTGAAAGCAAAGTCCCTGTTCTTCCTGACGATAT
Source organism: Victivallales bacterium (assembly GCA_021733985.1). GTDB lineage: Bacteria > Verrucomicrobiota > Lentisphaeria > Victivallales > GWF2-38-69 > JAIPJT01. The sequence continues at coordinate 13,906 of JAIPJT010000036.1, forward strand.
CGAATGGCATTTAATTGGACACCTGCAAAGCAATAAAGTTGCTAAAGCTGTAGAACTTGCAGAATATATCCATTCAGTTGATTCAGTGAAATTAGTAAATAGAATTAACAGAATTGCCGGAGAGAAAGGTAAAAACCCCAAAATATTGATTGAAATAAATGTTTCCGGAGAAGAAAATAAATTCGGAGCTTCAGAAGACGAAACCGACAAAATTCTTGAAGCTTCTTTAAAATGCGAAAACATTAAAGTTGTAGGCTTAATGACAATGGCCCCCTTTAATATTGATGAAAATATTAAGAAATTAGTTTTCTCTTCACTAAGAAAACTTAGAGATTCTCTGGAAAAAAAATATAATGTAAAACTTCATGAACTCTCAATGGGGATGACTTCAGATTATGAGGCAGCAGTACAGGAAGGAAGCACTATAGTTAGAATAGGCACTGCTATTTTCGGTAAAAGATCTTATGACTGATATTCTTTTACCCGAGACAGAATTTCGGGTTCCACCTGTTAAAATCTTTCATAGTAAAAAAGGATAGCTTTGTGGAGAACATCAAACAGAAGAAAAGTTTTTTAGCTCTTACACCGTTTATTGTATTTCTCGGAATATATCTGGGGGTTTCAATTGTATTAAACGATTTTTATAAAGTACCTATTGTAGTGGCTGCTACAATAGCAGCAATTGTAGCCCTGCTAATGAATTCAAAAGAAAAAATAAACGATAAAATTGAGGTTTTTACTCGAGGCTCGGGCAATTCCACTATAATGCTTATGTGTCTTATCTTTATTTTAGCAGGTATTTTTTCAGCAATAGCAAAAGAGACCGGTGCCGTAAGCTCAACTGTAAATATGGCATTAACCTATCTCCCTGCTAAAATACTGCTGCCCGGCCTCTTTATCGTAGCATGTTTTATCTCTCTTGCAATAGGAACATCCACAGGAACAGTTGCAGCCCTGGGGCCGATAGCAGTCGGCTTTTCAAATTCAACCGGGATGCCTGTGGCTTTAGTACTTGGTACTGTTCTGAGCGGTGCAATGTTCGGTGACAGCCTTTCTTTCATTTCAGATACTACAATTGCAGCGACTAAAACTCAGGAATGCCGAATGGACGATAAATTCAAGATGAATTTTTTAATTGTTTTTCCAGCTGCCGTTATCTCATTTATAATATATTTTTTTGTATCTAAAGACATCCCAATCACGGCACTCAATCATGTCGGAAGTTTCGATTTTATAAAAGTTGTTCCCTATATTGTTGTAATTGTTATATCTGTTCTCGGGGTCAATGTGTTTTATGTACTGCTGCTCGGAATTATTCTGTCTACAGGGTTTGGCTTTTTATCCGGGTCATTTAACATTTGGCAGCTGTTCAATACCGCACAGAACGGTATAAACAGTATGGTTCCGATTATTCTTATAGCTACTATACTCGGGGGAATTGTTGAAATAATAAAGTATAATGGCGGCATCGAAGCAATTATGTCATTCATGAAAAAAAGGATGCATTCCCGTCGCGGAGCTGAGTTTGGGATCGGTATTTTGGTCTCCCTTGTTAATATATGCACTGCAAACAATACAGTAGCAATAATAATGACCGGGCCGCTGGCAAAAAATATAGCGGATAAATACGGTATTGAAGGAAAAAGATCAGCAAGTTTGCTTGATATTTTTTCCTGCTTTGTCCAGGGCATAATTCCATACGGCGCTCAGCTGCTGCTCGCTGTCAGCTTTGTCGGAATATCTAAACTGTCCCCGGTTTCGGTCATGCAGTATTTATACTATCCCTACCTGACTGGAGTCTGTGTTATAATCGCAATAATCTTCAATATACCAAAATCTATTAATCTGAAATTTGTATTTGTAATTTATAAATTCCTTTACCGGTTTGTCAAACATACAGGTATCAATAGAATAAACTATAAAAAAAATAACAGATGATATAAACTGAAACAACTTGGAGCCGGGCTGAAATAATATGCAGGACAGCTTAAAATGGAAAATTGAAAACACGAAATATATCGTAGAAGACAGATGGTTGAAAGTCAGGGCTGATAAGTGCATCTCTCCTAACGGACATGTCATATCGCCTTATTATGTTATAGAGTACCCGAACTGGATAAATGTATTTGCATTAACTCATGATAAAAATGTACTTTTAGTGGAACAATACAGACATGGGCTTGGCAGAACCCTGTTAGAACTACCGAGCGGGACTGTTGAGGATGATGAGTCTCCAATAGATACTGCCAGACGGGAGCTGCTCGAAGAAACCGGTTATACAGGTGATAATTTTAAACAGATTGGCTGTGTCTGTCCAAATACAGCCAATCACAGCAATTTTACATACTCTATTCTTGCTCTTGATATAAAAAAAACAGCAAATCCTGTTGCTGACGAAACAGAACTTGTAAAACCTGTCCTCATGCCGCTGCAAAAAGTTATCGAAATTGCTAAAAACGGGTCCTTTCTCCAGGCATTACATACAAGTACTATCTTTTTCGCACTCAATGAGCTGAATTTTATTTAAAAATTAAAAAAAACATTATTTTCAGTATTTTGCCTACAAAAATAGCAGTTTTTTTTTATTGTATAATTCCTTATAAAGTAGAAATTAAAATAGTCGGATGATTTATGGGATATTTTAGGGAAGGAGTCGAATACCGAAAAACGATTCAGGAATACCGGATTAACCTAACTACTTTAAAGTCTCACCTTGAGAATTATAAGCAGAAGAGTATGATATATTTTTATATTATTCTATTTTTTTCAGTTTTAAAATTTTTCTTTTTCTGCTTTTTCAGATACTTTCCATGGATTCCACTTATCTTTGTATGACATTTTAAACAGAGCTTCTGAAATATAAGCATAAGTTCTAACTATTCTGAGATAAATACCTGTATATAGTGGAGCCAGAGGCAAGTAAAATATAAGAAGTTTCTCATTTAAAAGCAATGTTTTTCTAAGGAAAAACAGACATACTATAAACTGAACTGTATTTAAAAGTACGTATAATAAATAATTCAGCAGAATCAGGTATTTTACATCATGATAGGCAAATAGAAGCAGGAAAAATATATAAAACCACCATTTAAAGTTTAATCCTACATTAAAAAAAACATTTTCAGTAAATGACAAAAAATTGAATATATTGAAATCTTTAGAAAAAATATTAAAAACATTTAAATGTTTTCGTAAACGAAACCTGATTAAAGAGCGCGACCAGCGATACCTCTGATTTGCAAGTTTTTTAAAAGTATCCGGTGTATTTGTGTATGAAACTGCTGCATTCTCAAACCAGATTCTCTTTTTTAATTTTCTTATTTTTACTGTAATATCACCATCCAGTCCCGGACCGATGTCCCATCCCCCAATCCTTTGTAAATATTCCGTTTTAAATGCCCCGAAAGCTCCGGATACTATGCGCAGAATGTTTAATCTCGAATTTACAGCTCTCCCCAGAGAAATGTTTTTGATATATTCATAAGCCTGCATGTTTGTTGCTATGGATGCATTTACATTTCTTACCCTGACATCTCCGGCAACAGCTCCTATGTTCATATCAAAAAAAAACGGCATTATCACCTTTTCTATAGCATCATATCTCAGAGAAGTATCGGCATCCATGTGAACAATAAACTGCCCTTTAGCATATCTTAAACCGAAATTGGCCGCTGAGGCTTTTCCGCCTCGTGTTTTATTTTTCAAAAACAAGGTTATCTTATTTTCCGCTTCAAGCCTTCTGCCAATATTATTTGTATTATCATCAGAACCGTCATCAACGACTATTGTCTCAAAATTTTTATATGACTGAAACTTCAGTGAATCAGAAAGCTCATCGAGATGTTTCCCTTCATTCATTCCCGGAACAATAATAGAAACCAAAGGCTTAAATGTGTTAAGCTTTTTTAAAGCTATTCTCTCTCTCTCTCTAAATTTTTTTCCAAAAAAAATGAAATAGCAGCATAAAAAAATATCAGAAAGAAAATATCTCGTAAAATCAAAAATAAAAAAATACCAAAGCAGAAAAAACAACTCTATAAAAGTTTTAGATGAAACATAATTAATAAAATTATTAATGAAAAGCATTTTGCAGTAGTTCGTCCATAATTTCTTTTGAAGTTTTGACGCCGGTGATCTCAACTGTATTTATTTTAATAAAATTCAGCTTATCGCTAAGATTTTTCTCTGAAAGTTTATCTATGTTTTCCTTTACTCTTGTAAATGCCTGTTGTGCATTTTTTATTTCTGTGTGTGTCATTAGAATAATAAAAATGGTTTCATTATATAGTGTGATAAGATCCGATCTGCGTAAAACATTGTGTATGATATCAGAAAGTTCTTGTATGAACAAATTTGCCTTAATCCCCTGGCTTAAATAAATTTTGTCTAAATTCTTAAATTTAATTAAGCACAAAGTACTTTTGAACAACTTAAATCTTCTGATCCTTTCAATTTCAGTTTCAAGAGTTTTAAGAAAGCTGCCGTATTTGATATGGGGAAAATTTTTCTCTATATCATGCTGAAACAAGTTATTCATTCCGTATAAAACGACACTGGAAGCTAACTCTTCCAGTTTATAGCTTTTAACTGTGGGGTGAAGCAGATGTTGAGGAAGATTTTTCTTACTGCAATTATAACACTCTGTTATAATATCAGGTTCCTGAAATTTATTGCCGCAATTGTTACAGCTGTAAATATCAGAAGGCTTTTCGTAGTCGTTGCCCACAAGTTTCAAAGTTCTTTTACATTTCGGACAAACCAGTTTATCTTCTCTGATAAAATCTTTTTCAGGACCTACATACGCGCACCTAAAATGATGAATAACCTGCTGTTCTTCTATATTTGGAGATTTACACTCTGTACATATTTCTCTAAAATTTAAGAAAGCTGAATTACATTGTGTGCAACTGAATATTCTATCAACAAATTCTCCGGAAATAAGCTGATGGTCCTCAAGAAACGAAATAAGTTTTACCAGGTTATTATTTAATTTTTCAAAAAAGAAATCTGTTACAGGATATGTATATCCTAAATAATGTATAGAACTTTTATAAGGTTCCAGACTAGAGTTTCTAGTATACATATATCGAAGAACTTTTATAGCTATATTATTATCTGAAGGCTTTTCGCTGCCAGGAATTTGTTTTATTTTTTTATTAATTTCTTCAGAGTAATGCGAAAAAAAATCTAAGCTGTTCTCATCAAATTCATTTTTTTTAAATGTTTTATCAAGTCCTTTTTTAATATAATCTATTTCAGCAATCCCGCAGTCAATAAGAAAAACCGACTTTAAATATAAAAAAGGGATATTACTGCTTCTTATTTGATGTAATAATGCTGCTGCCTGATGATAGTCGACAGAAACTATCAATATATACGGGGCACTAATAAACTTATCCGGTGTTTCTTCAAAGAGATTTTTATATAAAAATCTGTCACTATATAGTTCTTCAGCAATATGATCGCCGCAAATTACAGGTTTCATCTCAAACCTCGCCTAAAATAAGGTTTCCAATAGTTTATCAATGTGAATATTTAATTCTGTCCAGGGATGTTCAGAATATCTATAAATCCTTCAAATTCGAAAAATGATATTCCTCTGAAACTTTTATATTTATTTAACAATTTTATTAAGTTATTCATTTTATTTACAAATTCATCCCTGTTCATTCCGGACAGTGTAGTTTTGCTCCCGCCTCCGCCACTGGTATTTTTCCCGGTTTTAACACAGATAACTACAGAATTTTTTACTTCCGTAGATCTCAGTGCTTTTTTTGAAAACCGCACTATCTTCTCAAAATTATTACTGTAGACCATTAAAATAACATAATCACAACCATGATTATTATATTTAGCAAGTAAAGACATATTATCAGCAGTTCCAAAATGCTTTAAATAAAAGGTAGGAACAGCTTCAGATAAAGGCATTTTATTTATCCCTGCTTTTATGTTTTTTAAAGCCGAAAAAGTCTTTTCCAATAATTTTAAATTATTAGTTCTGTAACCGTTTTTCGTCCAATATATAGAAGTCTTATCTTTCCAGCGGGAGTGCTCTTTCAGCATATGAGGCTCAAGATCGGCTGTAACAGCATCAAACCTGCTTGTTTTCGGAGAAGAAGCGTTATATTCTGTTATATTATTGGATTTTTCTCTTAATCTATTCTTATCAAAAATCAGTGTAGGAGTTCCGAAGGAAAGTGCAGCTACATCAATGTTTTTCTTATGGAAAAGACGAATTAATTTATTTAACTTTTCCTTATATTTTACTTTGTTTCTTTCATATGACAGGTCGCTGAAGCTTAAATAAACTTCGTTTATTCCAATATTGTCGACTGTTTCAGTCAAATCTCTAAAATTATCATTGTATTTTTTTATAGTATCGCTATAAATATAAACACCGATACTGCAGGTATTTGCTTCAGCTTTAAAATAAGCAGGCTTTTTATTTTCTTTTACTGCTGAACAAACTGAACATAAAAAAGAAATATTGAATAGGAAAATAATTATTAAGTTTTTTTTTATATATTTTTTCATAATACCCCAAAAGTAATGTTAAAAATAAGTCAGAATTTTACTATAAAAAGAATGTAACATATTATAAATTTTATTCAAAAAATCTGTACTTATTATTTTGCTTTTTCTGGGAAGCCTAACAGTTACTTCGGTTCCTTTGTATTTTTTCCACAATTTGATATTCTTATTAGATTCAGGATAGATTTCAGCAATCAAATACTGCATATCACCCATTGTCTTTTTCCCGTAAAAATATGAATAAGTGTAAAACCTATGCACCCTGCTTTTACTTTCTTCGCCATTCGGGAATTCAATTACTGCTAAATCTCCTTCTCCCAAATATTTTTGATATTCCGAATTAAAACTGGCATAAATAATTATTTTCTTCGGGTTTTCCAGTATTAAAAGCCTCTCCCCTTCTTTTACAAATTCATGCCTTTTTCGTGTGTTCCTGAAAACAAAACCATTGAACTTAGAGCGAATAACGCGGCTGGGTTTTTCTTTATCTGGTGTTTTTGAAACCTGGAATATAAGAGGATGGTCCGCTTTAAGCATTCTAATCTTCATCCTTAGATTATCAAGCTCATCTTTTGCTTCTGCATAACTTTCTCTTTCACGTGATAAAATAGTATAGTCATTTCCCTTGTCTTTCCGAAGCGATTTAAACAAAGCCGCCTCTTTCAATTCTGTTAACTTTTTTTCGAGCTCGGAATTAAGAACTTTAAGCCGCTGTTCTGTAATGATTTTATTAAGTAAAGTTTTCTCATCAGGTATATGAGCAGTCTTTACAAGCGGTGTTCCTTTTGTAACTGTATCTCTTTCATTTACCATATACTTTAAAATTTCGCATGACCTTTTCGTCTGTACAAAATATTTTTCAAATTCTACCTGTCCTTTGCCGTATACAAAAAGAACTGCATGATTTATAAAATAATAAAAAACATAAATAAAAATCAGTACTAACAGTGTAAAATAACAAAATCTAAACACCTTCGGGCCTTTTCGCGGTTTTGGAGAACCATCAGGAACAACATTTAAATAAGAATGGTTTTTCCTTAATTTCATAATTCTGCTACTTCCGTTTGTTTTCTTCTGCAAATCCGGTATAATGACCTATCATGCCTATTTTAATTTTACTATCGCCGTTAATTGTTTTTGCAGTTACTTTAAAAGTTTTAGTTTCCGGATCTATCACAGGCGCAAGCCTGATAATCTCTGCCTTTATCTCATTCTTTAAATTACGGAATTTAATATTGATACTCTGACCAGTTTCAAAACTGTTAGCAAATTCTTCATCAAAATTAATAATAATATGTATAATTTCGTCATTCACTATCTTGAATAAAGGATCCCCTGCCCTGATATATTCATGTTTATGTGTAATTATTTTGCTTATAACTCCTTTAAAAGGAGCGGCAATACTGCAGTTGCTAATGTCAAAATTCAAAATTCGAACCTCGCTTCTCAATACCTCAAGTTTCTGTTCATTCTGTCTTTTCTGATTTGTTGCATTATCAAGTTCAGCTTGAGCTAAGACCTTTCGTTCAGCCAATTTTTTCGCACGATTATAAACTATATTAAGGTATTTCTTTTTTACTATTAATCGGGATATTTCATTTAATGCAGCTTTTTTCTCAAGCTTAAAAGGTTTGCTGTCAAGCTCGACAATTGTTTTCCCCTGCCCTACTTTCTCCCCTTCTTTTAAAAATATTTCGGTTACAACGCTGCTTACCCGCGATGAGACTACTGCCTCCTTGCTAGGGACAGCAATGCACAGCTGTTTATCTTTATATAATGCCTTCTTTTCATTAGAAAAAGAAAAAAAACAGGAAAAATAAGTCACTGCAAAAATAATAAAAAAGTGAAAATTTTTGTTAAGCAACATCAAACCTCTCTCTTATTGCAAATATTAATACTTTTAAATATAGTTTACTGAAAAAAATAAAAATATTCAATTCTAAAACAGAAGAATAACAAGAATCAGCAGATATAATATTTGTAAACAGCTAATAACAGTGATATAAATTTATTGATAACAGGTTGCCGTGTATGAAAATTTTTCTTGTAACTTCTAATACATTTCTGGGAAGTTTGATTTTAACATGTGTAACCATATTGATTTTCTCTTTTGGCTCATCAATACATGCTTTTCCTACCCAAAAGTTGCTGTTCCTCGGAAATGAGAATATACCACCTATTATTTATAATGTTAATGGTTCAGCAAAAGGTGTTGTAGTAGATATTACAAAAGCAGTCATCAAAGAAGCAAAACTGGATGCTGAGATTAAAGCCATGAACTGGGCTGAAGCTCAGGCCTTATTAAAAAAAGGGAAAGCAGATGCTTTACTTCAAATAAATAAAAATACTCAACGCGAAAAATATTTAGATTTTTCTCTACCGCTACTGAAATCAGAATTCTGTATTTTTAAACTTAACAGCCGTAATGATATTTCAAACCTAAAATCCTTAAGAAATAAGATAGTAGGCGTTGAGAAAAAAGGTTATCCACGTCAATATCTTAAAAAAAAACCCGGTATAAAAATAAAAATAATTCCTGACTTTAAAACCGGTTTTAGAATGATAAAAACAAAAGAAATTGACGCAATTATTGTAGATCGCTGGGTTGGTGAATATCAACTGGCTATAAACAATATTACTGATATTTCTCACTTAGAAAAACCTATCGCGGAAAATTATTCTGCAATTGCAGTTTTAAAAGGCAATACAAAACTTTTACATTCAATTAATTACGGCCTTTCCAAAATTAGAGAAAACGGGATAAGACAAAGTATATTGAGAAAATGGAAGGGTTATGAAATTATATATTTAACTAAAAGCAGATTTACACTTTACAAAAACATTGTTATTTTCGCATGTATATGTTCGGTGCTTTTATTTATTATAATATTTTACGCTTATAGGCTGTATTATACAAGAACGAAATTAAAGAAAGTAAATTTAAGTCTAACTAAAAATAAAATTGAACTGGAAATAATAAAAGATAAACTGAAACAAAAAAATAAATATTTATACAATGTTTCAAAAACTGATTCGTTGACCGGCTTATATAATAGAAGATTTTTCAATGAAGCTCATATCCGGGAACTTAGACGGGTTAAGCGTAATCAATATCCCCTATCATTGTTAATGATAGATGTTGACTACTTTAAAGATTATAATGATAAATATGGACACGTTAAAGGTGACATTGCACTAAAAAAAGTTTCTCACGTACTTCGGATCTCCATAAATCGGCCTCACGATATTGCTTCACGATACGGGGGCGAAGAGTTTGTGCTGCTTCTCCCTGAAACTCCTGCAAAAAATGCATTAACTCTCGCTGAAAAAATCAGGAATACGGTTTTGGAACTTAAAATTGAAACGGCAAACAAAAAAACATCCCCTTATTTAACTGTAAGCATTGGAATTGCTGAAGTGGAACGGATTCAATATAATATTATAAACAAAATAGCTTTAGACCAAATTGACAATGCAGATAAGGCAATGTTCCTATCAAAAAGTAACGGTAGGAATCAGAGTAATATTTATATTTAGAGCTGTCATTACTTGAATGAGCCTAATCCGTGGACCAGTGATTCAGGTAATCCTTTTATAAACAAATGCCCTTTTGAACTAATGAAAATAGTGATAAATTTCATTAATTCAATGACATTGACTAAAAAATTAGTAGCGGCTATGCCGATACGGGATATATTATACTTTTAGTCTTTGTATTCTAAGTAAATTACAAAACTGAAAGCTTTAATTTATGTTAACAAAATACTCCGGCTGTACTTTAGGTTGTGATAAATTCCTTAATGAAATAAAGAACCACGGCCTCTATTCATTATTATTTCAGGGAAATTTCGGTATAGAAAGAGAAAACTTAAGAGTTGATTCCCAGGGAAAGCTTACAAAAACAAAGCATCCCGGCATATTCGGCGGAAAACTCGATAACCCTTATATTACTGTCGATTTTGCTGAAAGCCAGATTGAACTTGTAACACCTGTTTTTCAGAAAATAAAGAGTGTCCACTCTTTTCTCGAAAACCTTCATGATATCGTTTCTGTCGAGTTGAAAGATGAATATCTTTGGCCCCAGAGTACTCCTCCCTACCTGAAAAGTGAAAACGATATTAAGATTGCGGACTTTTCAAAAGAAAAAGCCGGAATTGAAGCCATGGAATACAGAAAACATCTTCAGAATATATACGGAAAGAAAAAACAAATACTTTCCGGAATCCATTTTAACTTTTCCTTTAATGAAAACTTTTTGAGAAAGTCGTATGAACTGACTAAGCAGAAACAGACATACGGGGAATTCAAAAACGGAGTTTACCTGAAAACCGCACGTAATTATACAAAATATCGTTGGCTTATTGTATATCTCCTCGGTGCCAGTCCCGCCGCACATAAATCCTATCTTAATGAATGTAAAGCAAATTTTGAAAAGCTTAACGATTCATACAGTTTAAAATACGGTGTATCACTCAGACATACTGCATGCGGATACAAAAATAAAGAAGAGTTTTTTGTACCTATGAACAGTCTTGAAAACTATATCGATGGAATTAAAAAGCTTATTTCCGAAAATAAAATAATTGACGCAAGAGAATATTACAGTCCGATAAGACTAAAGGGCAAAGATAATAAAAATCTGCTTGATTCGCTCGAAAAAGACGGTATACAGTATCTGGAGATAAGAACTATTGACCTCAATCCATACGATAAGACCGGTTTCGATTGCAGAGATATGTACTTTCTTCACCTTTTCCTGATATTTTGTCTTTTAAAGAAATGCGATGGGAAAAAGGATTGTATTTTTTTTGAAGAAGATAGTATAAACGCAAACCTTAATCAGGAGGTTGTCGCAGCCAGCGGTCATACCAGATTAAGAATAATGGATAAAAACGGAGATAAAGATGCTGAAGTCTGGGCTAATGAGATTCTTAACGAGATGGAATTCATTATATCTGCAGGAGATAATATTAATGAAAACTATACAGAATCGATAAAATTTCAGCGCAAAAAAATAAAATATCCCGAAAATACTTATTCGTGCCGCCTTATTCAGGACATAAAAAAAAGTTCATTTATAAAGTTCCACCTGCAGAAGGCGCAGGAATATCTGAATATCAGCAGAAAATATCAGTTCAGCCTTAAAGGCTATACTGATATGGAACTCTCTACTCAGATACTGATAAAAGCAGCCATAAAACGCGGCATTTCGTTCGAAGTCCTTGACAGAAAAGATAATATTGTAAGATTCAAAAAACATGGCAGAATAGAAATTGTTAGGCAGGCAACTAAAACTTCATTAGATACATATATATCTTTCGAAGTTATGAACAGTAAACTCGTTTCCAAACTTCTTATGTCGGAAAAGGGCATAAAAGTTGCAGGCGGGGAGGTTTTTTATTCAAAGAGGCAAGCTCTGGAAGCTTATGAAAGATTTGCAGGTAAGCCCGTAGTAGTTAAACCTAACTCGGAGAATTTCGGTATAGGAATAACAATTTTTAAAAACAGCGATTACATTGAAGATGATTACCGGAAGGCTGTAGAATATGCGTTTAGAAGCGGGGGACCGATACTTGTCGAGGATTTTATTTCCGGAGAAGAATATAGATTCTTTGTAATAGATTCAAAAACTGCAGCTGTTTTGAAACGGATACCGGCAAATGTCACAGGCGACGGAAAACATATGATCTCTGAGCTTGTTGAAATAAAAAATAATGACCCGTTGCGCGGGAAAGGTTACAGAACTCCCCTTGAAAAGATTGAAATAGATGAAGCAGTAAAACTATATCTGGCTTTGCAGGATAAAAGTATTGATGATATTCCGGAAAAGAATAAAATTGTTTATTTAAGGAAAAATTCCAATATCAGTACCGGCGGTGACAGTATTGACTGTACTGATTCTGTACCTGAATACTTCAAAAATAAAGCTGCCTCGGCGGCTGAAGCAGTTGGAACAGAAATATGCGGTATCGATATGATAATTTATGACCTGGAAAGAAGAAGCTCCGAAAGCTATGCTGTTATTGAAGCCAATTATAATCCGGCTATTCATATCCATACCTACCCGTATCAGGGAAGGAACAGAAATATTGCCGATATTATAATTAATAAACTCGGATTCTGAGCCTGAAAATACGAAGCCGCTAAAATTTCTCAGTTAAGGTTGCAATAAACTAAGATGTGCAGCAATATTACGTCCAATAATAACTGGGATTTCACCTCCTCTATCCCTCTACGGTTATTAGTTTGGTGCTGCTCAGATACAGTAAAACATTTTACCTTCCAGAAAAAAACCCGTAACTTACCGCAAGTTTGAATAATGTAAAGCAAATAAACAGACTATTCAGGTATATGTTACAGCTTTGATACATTATTGTGCAAATATTGTAACATCTATGTG
>JAIPJT010000071.1 GCA_021733985.1 Victivallales bacterium
TAAAAGAGGGTCTGCGCGCCGGCCTGCAAGCGTGGAGACTTTTAAACTTTCATAGAGTAATTACCAGCCATATTAAAACTGTGGAAACTGCTTTTTTCAGTTCCCCTGTTTTCAGTTATCTTTAATACGTCGCATAATGTACATTATGTATAACAGGATAATTCATGCTTTATCTTTTAAATATTTGTAAATATCTATTAAGCAGTTACATAGGAATAATTAAAAGTAGTATGTTAATAACTTGTTATTAATATTGACACTAAGTTGGTAATTAAATGTATATATTCTTTAAAGGGTAAATTATCATTATGATAAAGAAGCAGGGGCAGGAAGTGCCATGTATAGGATAGATGGGCTGGGCTTATTTGTTATTCACGTAGCATACCGTAGTTGAAGGGGTTCAGTTTACCAACTAACGAATAAAACTGTTTTTAATCTATCGTACCCTTTTTCTTTTAGCCAGCAGAACAGCGTCCTTAAGACCCTCGATATTTTTAGCATTCATCCAGTTTTTTTCAAAATTTTTATCCTGAACGATTTGTGCTATTGCTGAAAGTGCCCTCAAGTGGAAATTTCTCTCATCCTTAGTTCCAATTAAAAGGAAAACTGTTTTGATTGATTTAGCAGATTCAGAGAATTTTATACCTTTTTTACATCTGGCAAGAATGATGGTAAACTTATGTTGACCATCAACAATAATATGCGGTATTGCAAGGGTAGGGCTAATAGCTGTTGTACTTTCCCCTTCCCTTTTATAAAGTTTGTTATAAATTTTCTTTTCGCTAATATCCAACTCTTTAGACGCCTGAGAACTGAGTATTTTGAAAAGGCTGTCAAGGTCCAGTCTTTTATCACAGTCAAGGACATATGCATTGTTAATAAGCTTATCAAACTTATCCTCTTTTATTTCGTCCCTCTGCATAATAATTTCTTTCAATTCGTCCTCTAAACCCCTTTTTGTTAGTTCACGGTCTGTTATTCTTTCTACCAGATGGAGTAGTGCGTATTCTTTATTAGTTCTTATACTGCCGTAAAAACAGTAGATAGAAAGTCCTGCAATAATAAGTATTGAACTTGCGAAGACAGCAGCTAATCCCATTTCTACTATTAGGAAAATAGACCCAATTATTCCTATTATCTGGACCCACGGATATAATGGAGTCTGAAATTTAGGCTGGTAATTCTGTATCCTGCTTTCTCTGAGCACTATTACGCATAAACACGAAAAAACAAAAGCAAGAAAAAGCACTGTTGATGCCATTTTAACCAATATTTCAAGTTTAAAAAATAAAGTAGAGATGATAAATAAACATGATATAGCTAAAGCAGTGTATGGGGTATTAAAACGTTTATGAGTCTTACCAAATATTTCAGGAATAAGTGAATCCCTGCTCATAGCAAAGGGGTACCTTGCAGAAGACATAACACCGGCATTAGCAGTGGAAATAAATGCAAGCATAGCAGCTATACTTAATATTATCTGTCCTGGATATCCCCAAAATATATTTGCCCCGTCAGAAATAGGTGTCATAGAATTATTAATAACAGAATTCCCCAGTATTCCGCTCGTTACAAGCACTACGAGAACATATAGAATCGTTACAGCCAAAAGAGAGAATATCATCCCCAGAGGTACTGTTTTTGCCGGTTCATCTACCTCCTCTGCTATGCTGGCAATTTTTAATAGCCCGCCGTATGAAACAAAAACGAAGCCGGAAGTAGCAAAAATACTGCCTATCCCGTTAGGAGCAAAGTTCTCAAGATTTTTTACATGCATATAAGGAATTCCGAAAATTATATAGCTTATTAGAATAATAAAAAGGCCGAGAACAAGAAAAATCTGAAGCCTGGCAGCTTCTTTAACACCGATTAAATTAATAAGAAAGAAAACTATACAAAGTACAATACCTATTATTCTTATATCTAAATCTATGATAAACGCTGTAAATGCAGCCATACCGATTAATGCAAAAGAAGTTTTCAGGCACAGGGATATCCAGGTCATAATACCACCCACAGTTCCCACTGCAGGCCCCATTGTCCTATTGATATAAAAATAATCTCCGCCTGCTTTCGGCATAGCTGAAATGATTTCTGCTTGACTAAGCATTCCGGTCATAGCAAGAAGTCCTGCTATTAAGTAAGAAAGAACTACGGCTGAGCCCGCCCTGGCATGTGCAATCCCGGGTAATATGAATAAACCTGAACTTATCATGGCCCCGGATGCTATACAGAATACATCAAGAAGTTTCAAATTTTTTTTAAGTTTACTGTTTGCCATTTTTCTTTCCTATTAGTTTTTATATTTGAATGTCCTGATCTTACTCTAAACCAATTTAATCATTATCTTTAATCAAAAACACATTTCAATTTTATCCATTAATCAATAAACAAAGGACATATTCCAGATTTCCTTTAGGGCCTTTCAATTCTGATGGAATAATTTCCTCAATTTTCCAGTTTGTATTGTTTTTTACAAATTCGGATACTTCGTCTACAGCTTTAATCCTGTTTTCCGGATTAGAAACAACACCTCCGCTTTCAACAAATCTGGAGGGTAACTCGAATTGTGGTTTAATTAAAATATATGCAAATGCATTTCCATTAAAAAGTCCTGTCAGTGAAGGAATGATTTTTTTTACGGAAATAAATGATACATCCATTGTCATAATATCTAATTTTTCAGCTATAGAATTACTGTCAAAGTATCTTGCATTTGTTTTTTCCATAGAAACAACCCTTGGGTGTTTCCTTAACTTATAATGGAGCTGACCTGTTCCGGAATCTACAGCATAAATCCTCTCTGCACCCAAATGGAGCATTAAATCAGTAAATCCTCCGGTAGAAGCACCAATATCAATACATATTTTATTAAACAGTTTCGGGGTATGTTTTTTTACCGCAGGCAGTATTTTATATGCACCACGGCTCACAAATCTTTGCTGAATATTAACATTAAACTCTGTATTTTCGGGAAGCAGTTCAGTAGTTTTTGTTAAAAGACGGTCACTGCCAATCCTGACTCTTCCGCTCAATAAAAGTTTTTTTGCTTCTTCTATATTTTCAGCAAAGCCTTGATTTAGCAGCAAAGTGTCTACTCTGTATTTTTTCTGCTTTTTCATAAGGATAAAAAAAGAATTTATAACAGTTTTTAAATAAACTGAATATTGTTAATTTTTTTATAATATAATATATTACTTTTCTCTAAGATTTTAATTTAAATACAATTATTTTCATTATATTTATAAACATTTCAATAAATTTGAATTACAAAAGAAGGCAGTTGTTATGATGTTGTCCTATTTAAATAAATTGAAGCATATTCTATTTTTAATAATTTGTTTCGCAATTATTTTTTCATTAGTTGCGCAAAAACAAAGCTATAAGAAAAACCGAACTGCCGCAGAAATAAAAGAACTGAATAAAGAACTATCTCAAATCATGGAAAATGCCTGGAAAGTACTTTCGCGCGAAATAAAAAAAATGACGGATGTTATTGAAAACTCAGATTCAGAATCCGGAAGCATACTCCCTTTGCTTGAAAAATTATGGATTCATTCTATTCAGGCTAACGAAAAAAGGATTTATAATATACTGAAGCATTCAAAAAAACAGTTAAAAACAGAAGAAACCGATATTAAAACATATTATCTGTATGATTCTGAAATAAGAAAAATCAAAGCATTAGATTTTAATAAATACATTCTTGACAGAATGAGCAAAGTTTCTTTTACTATATATCCTTTTTTCTGGAAATATCCCTTAAATAAATATATTGTATCAAAAGCCTATTCGAATCATGAGAAAAGTCGTTTTATATATAAACTGATAACTGAATATCTTAAAAAAGAGAAAACTGAAGAAAATACTGATTCAATAAAATTATTTCTCAAATATCTATATAAATTAAACAAACACACCGCTGTCAAATATTTTAACCTTATTCTCAAGCAAACTGAAAACAGTAAAATTCGCGCTGCTGTAAAAAAATATGTCAGAGAGGTTAATCAACAATAATGACTGTAGAAAAAATGCAAAAAATAGTTTTAGGTATTACAGGTGGTATTGCGGCATATAAATCCGCAGAACTTGTAAGGCTCTTTAAGAAAAAGGGATATGAAGTAAAAACTATAATGACATCCTCTGCAAGGGAGTTTATAACTCCTCTCACCTTCCAGACACTTTCCGTAAATAAAGTTTACTGTAAGATGTTTGACTACGAATATGATCGGGATATCAGCCATATTAGTCTTGCAAGATGGGCTGATTTTATTCTGATAGCACCTGCATCCGCCAATATAATTGCTAAAATAGCAAACGGTATAGCAGATGACCTCCTTAGCACTGTTTGCCTGGCTTCTAAAGTTCCCGTTATTATTGCTCCTGCAATGAATGAAGCTATGTGGTTAAATCCTGCTACTCAACAGAATATTGAAACTTTAAAATCAAGAAATATAAAAATTATCGGACCTGATAAAGGGATACAGGCATGCGGAGATAACGGACCCGGGAGAATGCTTTCTCCTGAACAGATTGTATTTCAGATAGACAGTATATTTCCACCATTGCAAAAAATA
Source organism: Victivallales bacterium (assembly GCA_021733985.1). Classification (GTDB taxonomy): domain Bacteria; phylum Verrucomicrobiota; class Lentisphaeria; order Victivallales; family GWF2-38-69; genus JAIPJT01. Next base: position 4,578 of record JAIPJT010000071.1, read on the forward strand.
TTTAAAGGTAAAAAGATAATGGTAACAGCCGGTCCTACGCAGGAATCGATAGATCCAGTGCGATTTCTCACAAATCACAGCTCCGGTAAAATGGGCTATGCCGTCGCAGAAACTGCAAAAAAAATGGGTGGCGAAGTTACACTTGTCACAGGACCAGTGAATATAGAACCGCCTCCCGGCATAGATGTGATAAAAGTGAAAACCGCAGTAGAAATGTATAATGCAGTCATGAAAAATGTGAAGCAGTCTGATATATATATTTCTGCCGCAGCTGTAGCTGATTACAGGCCCGCAGAAATATTAACACAGAAGCATAAGAAAGCTTCGGGCACTCTTGAAATAAAATTTGAAAGGAATCCTGATATTATTGCAGAAGTAGCAAAAATCCCCTCCCCTCCTTTTACTGTTGGCTTTTCTGCAGAAACTGAAAACCTTGAGGAAAATGCTGACAGTAAAATTAAAAATAAACATATTAATTTAGTTGCAGCTAACTATGTAGGAAAAAACAGAGGGTTCAGGACTGACAGCAATGAAATAGTCGTTTTAAAGGCAGACGGTACAAAAACTGCACTTGGCACCGGTACTAAAAAAGAACTTTCTGAAAAACTGCTTAAACTGATTTTTTCAGAATCTAAGAAACTGAATAAATAACGGCATAAAGTTTTTAATTTAACCCAAATTATGCATTGCACTGTATCTGCTCCCGCTGTCGCTCACCGAGGTGTTTTGGCGGACAGGTCGTTAACAGCAATTCAAGTACCGTCGCATGACTGGTATACAGTAGATACTGTTGTATTTTGTTGCCTTGGAGCTACACCACACTGCGTAATCCACATAATCGGTATTATGACATTGCCGGAGGACTTCTGCTGACAAGATGCCTAAAGGCTCCCCTGAAACAAAAAATTACTATACAGTAAAATATTGCATTAAATCGTATAATTTTATTATACATTTAACAATAATGCTGTATTGCGGCGCGCTCGGAGATCGCGCCCTACCTTTTGTTTCAGAAAAGATTAAA
>JAIPJT010000037.1 GCA_021733985.1 Victivallales bacterium
CAGTAGTCTGTATAATAAAAAAATAAAATTCTTACAGCATCAGATTTATTTATTTTAACAAATAAAACTGTCTGTTTTATTTAAAGTTATTGATTATGGCAATATATACAAAAGCTGATTTTTTTCGAAAATTATTAATAAATATTATACAAAATACGATTTAAGTTACGAGAATATTGCCACGCTATACAGTATAGATAAATAAAAATCAGTGGTAATGTGTATATTTTCAGTCTTATGGTTCTGTTCGCTGTAACCTAATCTTTAAATACGCTTAATTTTTAATTATAAAAAGAACATTCCATGTTTTTCCGTAAGAAAAAACCTAAAATTAAAAAACGGAAAAAAAAACTGTTTTTCCTGCTTTTTACAGCTGTATTTATATGCTGGCTGATTTTTTATTTTTCATCCGATAATAATTACAAAAGTTCATTTAATAAAATTATTGTACTGAAATCTAAAAAGTACCGTCTTGACCCTGCTTTAGTGAAGGCTGTTATCTGGAAAGAAAGTAAGTTCAATCCTAACGCAAAAGGCGGCCATGGCGAATGCGGCCTTATGCAGATAAGACCTTCGACGGCGGTAAAAGACTGGGAGAAATATTATAAAATTAATTTAAAAAATGAAGGTATTTTATTCAATCCTGAGCTTAATATTGAAATTGGATGTTGGTACCTTGCCAGCTGCAGAAAACATTGGATAAAATATTCAAACCCTGACATACTAATGCTGGCAGAGTATAACGCAGGATATTCAAATATAAAACAATGGGTAAAAAACTGCAGCTACAGTGACAAAAACCTGATAAAGATAATAAAGTTCACTTCTACAAAAGAATATATAAGAAATATTCTGAACAAGTATAACACTTATAAAAAAGAAAAAGTACCACAATATTAACTGTTATTATTATTTTTTTTTGTTCTGTTTTCTTTTGTTTATATCTTTTTCAACCATTTCAACTACATCCTGAAATTTGCCGACATTTTTTTCATCCACTTCCATCAGCGTTTTGTGTGCTTTAAGAATTGTATCATCCATATCTTCCTGATCGGTTTTTTTTTCGGGGCAGCCAGGCAGATCGTCTCTTTCTTTTTTAATGCTGACAGGTTCTTTATGATTATTAAATTTAAAAAGTTTGTCTACACCAAGCTCCTTTAACAGGCAAAAGTTTTTATTGGTAATATTAATAATTACCACTTCTATATTAGCCATTTTGGCATTTAATCCAAGCATTGACAACGTTCCCATAAAAGTGCTGTCCATCCATAAACATTCAGATAAATCAACATAAATTTTTTCAACAGACCCGGCAACAATATTTTCTGCAAAGTTTCTCAGCGGTGCGCTACAGTCAAAAGTTGCTCTCCCAGTAACTTTAATTACATATCCATTATTATTTCTTGAAACTGTTATATTTGAATTTTTCATTGTTGGTTTTTTGATTTTCTGTATTTTTTAATAATTTTCTAATTTTAATGAATATAAATTAAAACTATTTAGGGTTATTGTAAATAGTTTTTTATCTCAAAACTGCTATTTTTTTTTGCTGTACATGGCTCTATTCTTATTTTCAACGGTACCGACTCAGCTCAATAAAGCTTTAATTCTACGTATCCCGCGGCTCGAACTTTCCTCTTTTTTAATTTTGAAAGTCCCGAGTTCTCCGGTATTTTTTACATGAGGGCCTCCGCAGATTTCTTTACAGTAACTACCTATTGTATATACCTTTACTATTTCTCCATATTTTTCTCCAAAAATACCTGTGGCACCGCTCTTCCTGGCTTCTTCAACTGACATTTCCTCAACTGTAACAGGAAGATTTGCCCTGATTGCATCGTTAACAGTTTTCTCTATTTCAGCAAGCTGTTCTTTTGTAACTTTATCAGGGTGTGAAAAATCAAAACGAAGCCTCTCTGCAGTAATATTTGAACCCCTTTGGTGGACATGGCCGCCGAGAACTCTTCTTAAGGCTTCATGAAGGAGGTGTGTAGCTGTATGTAAAGCAGTTGTTTTTTCTGAATTATCGGCAAGTCCCCCTTTAAACTTCTGTTCGGCTCCTTTTCTTGACATTTCCTGGTGTTTCCTGAATGCTTTAAAAAAGCCGTTTCTGTCAACTTCAAAACTGAGTTCTTTTGCCATTTCCTCTGTCAGTTCAATAGGAAAGCCGTAAGTCTCGTATAGGAAAAATGCATTTTTGCCGCTTATAACTTTTTTATTGATGTGGGCGGGTACTTTAGATATCAGTTTTTCAAATTCTTTTATTCCTTTTTCGAGAGTATTTGCAAACTGTTTTTCTTCTCTGTCAAGTTCATCAAAAATAAATTTACAACTGTTAGAAAGTTCTTTATAGTAATGTGAATACTCGGCAATGACAACTTCAGCTATTTTTGAAGTAAACATTGTATCAACCCCAAGCCTTTTAGCTTCTCTTATAGCCTTTCTTATAAGCCTTCTAAGGATGTAGCCCTGGTCAACATTACCCGGTACAACTCCGTCTCCCATCATAAAAGTCGCTGTCCTGAGGTGCTCTACAATTATTCTTTCAGATGCACTGCGGTTATTCTCTGTATTACTAATATCTCTGATTTCATCCAGTTTTTTGAACATTGGAGTGAAAAGTTCTGTTTCATATGGAGACTGTTTCCCCTGCATTGCCGCTAAGACTCGTTCCAGCCCCATTCCGGTATCAACGTTTTTCTGAGATAAAGGCTCATATCTGCCTTCTTTTGTTTTATTGTACTGCATGAAAACATCGTTCCATATTTCAATCCACAGCTTATTTTCGGGATCGAATTTTTCCGGGGCCGGATCCTCTCCCACCCAGTAAAACATTTCTGTGTCGGGACCGCAGGGGCCGGTCTGCCCTGCAGGCCCCCACCAATTATCTTTCTTACCGAGTTTAGCTATACGATTAGGCGGAATTCCCTTATCAATCCAATGGTTATAAGCTTCTTCATCAAAAGGAGCATCATCATCACCGGCAAACACACTGAATGCAAGTTTATCCAAAGGCAGGTTCAGCCATTTAAAACCTGTAAGAAATTCATAGCTGTAATCGATAGCTTCTTTCTTAAAATAATCTCCAAGAGACCAGTTACCGAGCATTTCAAAAAAAGTTAAATGACAAATATCTCCAACTTCATCAATATCACCTGTCCTTACACATTTCTGAACACTTACAAGCCTTTTCCCTAACGGGTGTTTTTCTCCGATTAAGTATGGAACAAGCGGATGCATACCTGCAGTTGTAAACAAAACTGTTGGGTCGTTTTCCGGGACTAAAGGCGCACTTCTGATAAATTTATGTTTTTTTTCAATAAAAAATTTTATATATTTATCTCTTAACTCATTGGCTTTCATTATATTATTAACTCCTGGCATATTTTATAATTATTTTATTTAGTTTATCGAAATTAAAATATACAATATATTATCTTATATAAAATTTTCTATTTAGAAGCTGTATGAAAAGATGTTTTCGTTCAGCTTCAAATAAATTAGGTTTTACGCGAAAAGATTTTAACTCTGGTACCTATTGTTTTGAGTTTGAGACAGTTCCAGGTTTCCTGAGATATTTTTAGTTGCTATAGTTCTGAATTCTTTCAGAAAAACAGAAAAATGCCCTTTAGATACTATTTTTTAAAAATTTCGGTTTTGTATAGAAAAAAATATAAATGTTTGTTATACTTATAAATTAACAGCCGGAAAATAATATAATAAACTCTATAATAACTGTTTGTATTATGGTAAAATCTAATAACAATAATGAATGCAGAACGGGTATTTTTGGTTTGGGCTTAGACAGCAAAGATGGACATACAAGAATCACTAAAGGTGAAAACTATTACCTATATGGCGGCTCTGAAGAAACGCATGAAAAAATGGCTGAAACTACGGCCAAGTTTAATGAAAAACTGACTCGTAGAGGTAAAAAACTTGAAGAACTATCCAAAAATGAATTCAATGATATGATGCATGATGCATTTGAATAATTTGTCAAGACATATTAATTCTGCTCAATTTACTACTCAAAAAATGTTTTAGAAAAAACTTTATTCATATAAAATTTATAACAAATCAATCTGAGGGGGAAAACGTAGATGTATAATTTCAGCAGAGAACTTGCGGAAGCCGCTATCCATATAAAGGCAATTAAAATTAATACCGTTGAACCTTTTGTATGGTCTTCCGGCTACAGTATGCCTATCTACAGTGATAATAGGAGATTCCTGTTTTATCCTCAATACAGAGGACTTATTGCACAGGGTTTCAGAGCACTAATTGAAACGGAAGAATTTGATTTTGATATAATAGCGGGAACAAGTACCGCAGGTATCCCTTACGGAGCAATTTTAGCAGATTATATGGAAACGCCTTTTATTTATATCAGAAATAAACCAAAAGATCACGGCCTTAAAAACCTTATTGAAGGATTAGATGCAGAAGCTAACCTTGACGGGAAAAAAGTAATTGTAATTGAAGATACAATTTCTACCGGCGGCAGTTCAGCCAGGACTGTCCAGGCTGTTAGAAATGCTAAAGGCCATGTTGACTACTGCCTTTCAATATTCAGCTATGGCTTTGATAAGGCTGAGAAAACTTTTAATAGCCTTGAATATCCATGTAACATAAAAACACTTTTAACATATGACACACTGATAAAAACAGCAAAGAAGATTGGTTATATCTCTTCAGAGCAGGCTGAATCATTAGCAGAATGGCGGGAAGCTCCGTTTGAATGGGGAGAGAAAAGAGGTTTTAGAAAAGTTTAAAATAACAGTTCAGCTATCAATGACATTGCTTGAGCTATAATAACTGGTTTTTTGATAATCGTCTCGTTCGCAATACTGCAATTTAGGAAAAAATAAATTGAGAAAGATATATGCATCTAACAGAAAAAGAAAAACTTGCAAGAGAAAAATTATGTCTCCCCCTGGACGGTCTGAATTCAATAGATGAAGTTAAAAGCAGACTCGAGGAGTTATACCCGGTTGCAGGGCTATTTAAAGTAGGTAAAGAATCATATACTCGTTTCGGTCCTTTGATTGTTGAAATAATACATAAATTCGGTGCAAAAGTTTTTTTAGACTTAAAGTACCATGATATTCCAAATACAGTAGAAGGCGCAGCCAATGCAGCGGCTAATCTTGGTGTTTATATGTTCAATGTACATGCATCGGGAGGTTCAGAAATGATGAAAGCTGCTAAAACAGGAGCACAGAAAGGGGCTGGTGAATCGGGAAATGTTGTACCAAGGATTATAGCCGTTACAGTTTTAACCAGTTTAGACCGGAATATTATGAATAATGAAATAAATATTCAGGGAACAGTTGAAAAACAGGTCTTTAAACTGGCGAATCTGACCTGTAATGCCGGTCTAGATGGAATTGTATGTTCTGCAGCAGACCTTTATGCTTTAAAAGATCAAATGCCTGAAAATTTTATGTACGTAACTCCTGGAATTAAAGGCCCGAATACTCAGGCCGGAAAAGACCAGAAGCGTGTCTTTACTCCAGGCAATGCAGTAAAAGACGGTGCTGATATACTTGTAGTCGGCAGAGCTATAACCGGACACAAAACTGCCGGTGAAAGAATTCAGGCCGGTTATGAAGTACTTAAAGATATTGCAAAAAATTTATAGTTCTGATTTTTAATATTTTCTTCGAGGAAAAGGTGAATACAAAAGTCCGTAGTTTTGTAAATTATTTAAAAAATGAAAGGCAGGCCTCAAAAAATACTGTCTCCAGCTATTTGCTCGATATATCACAATTCATTGATATCGCTCTGAATTCACATATGGATGATGAGTCCATAAACTGGAATGGGATTTCAATTAATGAAGTTCGAATGTACATTGTTGATGCACAGAACAGGGGAAATTCTAAAAGGTCAATGAATAGAAAGATATCCGCACTACGTGCATTTTATAGATTTTTGTTTCGGGAAGAATTAGTTAAAAGCAACCCCTTTACCAAAATTTCATCCCCTAAAATGAATAAAAATCTACCGAAGTATATATCTGTTGGGGATGTAGATAAATTGCTGAATGCACCGATAGAATACTGGAAGGAAGCATTAGAAAACGGTCATGCAAAAACTACTGGAAATGCACAGCTTGCCGAAACAAGAGATGCAGCAATACTCGAAATAATCTACAGCTGCGGTCTTAGAATAAGTGAAGCATTAGGTTTAAATATTTCAGATGTAGATATAATAGGCGGGACAGTTAAAGTAAGAGGTAAAGGAAAAAAAGAACGGATATGCCCGCTCGGAAAACCTGCAGTAAAAGCTTTCAGGCGTTATATGAAAGTGAGAAAAAACTGGACAGCTATTTCCTGGCCAACTTCACCTGTATTTGTCAACAAGGACGGCAACAGGATTACTTCCAGGTCTTTTCAGCGTTTTTTTAAAAAATATCTTATGAAAGCAGGGCTGCCTTCTGATTATACACCGCATAAACTTAGGCATTCATTTGCCACTCATCTGCTGGATGCAGGTGCTGACTTGAGAAGTGTCCAGGAATTTTTAGGACATGAAAATTTGAGTACTACTCAAATATACACGCATGTAAGCACAGAACATATGAAAAATATTTACAGAAAAGCACACCCCAGAGCGAAATAAATCCGAAACATGAGAAATTCAAGATAAATATTGCTAAACTTATAAAAATCATATATCATATATAATAAACATAATATAAATTTTATGCACAGGATGCTGCAAAAAACCATAAATGTATAACTAAAATATGTCTGAAACTGTGAAAAAATGTCCGGAATGGTTCTTTAATCAGTCAGGTGTAATACCATACACAATAGAGGATGAACAGATAAAAGTTATGCTTATAACTTCGAAAAAAAAGAAAAAATGGATAATCCCTAAAGGTATCATTGAGCCGGAGATGTCTCCCCGGGATTCTGCTGCTAAGGAAGCGTATGAAGAAGCCGGTATTACCGGACGGGTTTTTAAAGAAGAAATTACAAACTATATTCAGGAAAAATGGGGTGGTGAATGCAGTATCACCATATTTTTAATGAAAATAGATAAAATTTTTGATCAATGGGAAGAGGATTTCCGGAAAAGAAAACTATTTACTCCGGGTAAGGCTGCAGAAAAAATCAAAATAAAGCCACTTAAAAAGATAATAAAAAATATAGAAGGTTTAATTTAAGCATCATGAAAAAAAAGAGGATACTAATTTTAAGCGGTTCTACCGGCGGAGGGCATGTCAGTGCAGCTCTGAGTTTAGAAAATTGTGCTGCTAAAAGTTTTAGCAGCGAACTTGAAGTTATACACATTGACATTATAGAACATATGTCCAAAGTCTTTAAAAAAATTTATGCCGACTCTTATAACAACATTATCATTAATTCACCCAAACTTTACGGCTATTTATATTCGATGACTGACCATAATAAAGATGATAAGAGTAAATTCATCCTCACTAAAATGCGCTACTATTTTGAAGAGTTTTTTGCTTTGAAATTGAAAAAGATTATTAAAAAGCTAGCTCCGGATGTAATTATCTGTACACATTTTTTGCCGGCCGAACATTTAAATAACGCAGCAAAAGACGGAAAATTTGCAAATAAATACTGTGTTGTTATAACAGATTATGATGTACACTGGCTTTGGGCGCAAAAAAATATGGATATGTTTTTTGTCGCGACAGAAGAAGAAGCCGAAAGATTAATAGACAAAGGGATTAATTCTGAGAAAATACATATAACCGGTATACCTATAAAACCGGATTTTGCTGTCGAATATGATAAAAAAGAAACGCGCCGAAAACTAGGGCTTCATGAAGATAAAAAGACTTTACTCATTATGACCGGGGCTTACGGTGCAGGCAGAATACAGGAATTTATGGAATACTTTATGCGGAATGTAAAGGAAGATTTCCAGGCTGTACTTATTACCGGAAAAAACAAAGAACTTTTTAGGTCCCTCAGGAAGTATCACAAAGAATATCCTAATAAAATAAAACTTATACGGTTTACTAAAGAAGTACATAAATATATGGCTGCAAGTGATTTTATTTTAAGTAAAACGGGTGGTTTGACTACTTCTGAGTGCATTGCCATGGGTCTTCCTGTAATAACAGTTAATCCTATACCCGGACAGGAGGACAGGAATACAAATTATTTACTGGAAAACAATGCCTGTTTGAAAGCCTATGATTTCATAGGAGTAACCTATAGAATCCGCAAACTGCTTTCCGACGATAAACTCCTGAAAAAAATGCAGGATAATGCAAAAAATATCTCAAAGCCTAACGCTGCCTATGATATTCTGAAACTACTCATAGAAAAATAGTTCTTTATTCTTTGCTATTCTGCCCAGATAGTAGCCGCTTTCTTTGGGAATTCTTGATAATGTATTTTTTTCTATCGATGCGAGCCCAAATTTAGGTTTATACCCCATACACCACTCAAAATTATCCATAAGGGACCAGTAAAAGTAGCCTCTGACATCTATATTTTCCTCTATGGCGGCCAATGCGCTTTTGAGATGTTCATAGATAAATTTTTTCCTTTGGTTTTCGTTATCTGTGGCGATCCCGTTTTCTGTTATATAAATAGGTACCTTTTTTATATTCCACAAAACTCTGCACGCTTCCAGAAGCCCTTCCGGATGTACTTCCCACCCTGTTTGGGTTATTTCAACTGATGGGTCAAAATTAAACGTCTGGTTTCCTTCAAATTTTGAAGAAACCCATTTATGGGTATAATAATTTAATCCCCAGAAATCTATACTGTTTTCAATATCCGGGATTGTCCTTATTGAAAAGGGAAGGTTACCTTTTCTGAAAATATTGAGATAAATTTTATTGAAAACATAATCGTAATAGGATAACAGAAAATTATTAATAATTGTTTTTTTCAGGGTTCTGAAAATAATCAGCTGTTTTACAAATCCCACCGGTATATCAGGATTTATTTCTTTCAGTTTATTATAAGCAGCGTAATGACATCTTGCCTGGTGTCTTGATGCATGGATATAGCCTAAAGAACTCTTTTGTCCAGGCGGAAATTCATTAAAAAAGTAACCAAATGTACAGTTAACACCAGGCTCGTTGATAGGCATCCAGGCATCAACTAAATAATGAAAATTTTTTGCAATCACAGAAACATACTGCTCGAAATATTTCTCGATATTAGGATTAGTCCAGCCGTGATCAAGCCAGTCCGGGAGGGTATGATGCTGTAAGGTAAGAAAAATATTTATATCATTTTCCTTAAGAGTTGTCAAGATTTTTTCATAATGGTTTAAAGCACTGGTATTTATTTTGCCGGGTGTCGGGGAAATACGGCTCCATTCAATGCTAAGCCTGTAATACTTTAATCCCAATTCCTTCAAAAGCTGAATATCTTCATTGAATTTATTCCAGGAATCACACGCCATTCCACATGTTTCGGAAATATTTATATTGGAAATTTCCCAGTCATACCAGTCAGAGTAAAAATTGTCTCCTTCGGTCTGGTACGAGCTGACAGAAGCACCAAAGATAAAGTTTTCAGGGATTTTTTTTTTCATTAATTTAATGCATTCTTTGATATAGGGAACCGGAAGCAGATTATCAATATAAAATAAGAACGGTGGAAGATTTTTGAACAAAAAAAAGCTTCGGCAATTCTACTATTGAAAACAACCAAGCGCAATGATTTTATCCTATTTGTTTAAAGCATTATAGTCTGCTTCGGTCATTATTTCCACCAACTGTTCGAATTTTACTTTCGGTTTCCAGCCGAAATCCTTTTCTGCTTTAGCCGGGTTGCCCAGCAGCTGGTCAACTTCAGTTGGACGATAATATTCAGGGTCAATTTTAATTATTATCCTACCGTTTTCTTTATTGATACCAATCTCATGTTCATTTTTCCCTTCCCATTCAATATTCATACCTAAATAACCGAAAGACTTTTCAATAAATTCACGGACAGTATGCATCTCACCGGTTGCAATAACATAATCATCGGGTTTATCCTGCTGCAGCATCTTCCACATTGCTTCGACATAGTCCGGAGCATACCCCCAGTCCCTTTTGGCATTGAGATTTCCCATATACAGGCAATTCTGCATATTGGCTTTTATCCTTGCAGCAGCACGGGTGATTTTTCTTGTAACAAAGGTCTCCCCCCGCCGTGGAGATTCATGGTTGAACAGAATACCGTTTGATGCATGAAGGTTATATGCTTCTCTATAATTTTTTACTATCCAGTAGGCATAAAGTTTTGCGGCACCATAGGGGGAACGCGGATAAAACGGGGTTTCTTCTGTTTGAGGTACTTCTTGTACTTTACCGTAAAGTTCGGATGTTGATGCCTGATAAAATCTGGATTTTATACCCGCATCCTTTATTGCATCAATAATTCGCAATGTTCCGAGTGCGTCTGCATCGGCCGTATATTCAGGTACCTGGAATGAAACCTGTACATGAGACTGTGCAGCAAGATTGTAAATTTCATCCGGTGCTATTTTTTCGAGCATTCTGTTGATGTTGCTGGAATCAGTAAGATCACCGTAGTATAGAAATAATTTTACTCCACTCTTATGTCTATCCTGATAAATATGATCAATCCTTTTTGTATTAAAGGAGCTGGCACGTCTTACAATTCCATGAACCTCGTATCCTTTCTGAAGTAAAAATTCAGCAAGATAAGAACCATCCTGCCCTGTAATACCTGTTATAAAAGCTTTCTTTGTCATAATTGATAGGACCTTTTATTTTTTTAAAAATTAGAAAACACACGAATAAATTATACTTTGCTTGAGAATATACTGTTTTTAAAGTAACACACCATAGCTGAACTTTTTCTACAGTAACTATTATAATATTTTTCACGCTATTTTATATATGGAAAGCAGCCAAATATTTTAATTTTTAACAGTTACTGCAGAAAAGGGTTTAGCTATGCTTACTGACAAAGTAAAACTTAGAACTCAATATCGCAGTTCTCACACCAATTTAGTCCTTTTTCGTATTAAATTTCTTTGAAAAACTTTAAAAAATATTATATTTACAGCTAATACTAACAATATAAGGACTGGTTATGAATAACGATAACAATAAAAAAGATAATAAAAATATAAATTACAGTTTTGACCATGGCGATAAAGCTGAACAAACTGATGCTGAAGTATTAGATGCCGAAGAAGTTAAACCTCAGAAAAAAAATCTGCCGATACTTCCGCTGGCCGATATTGTTATTTTTCCGTATACTCTATCCACTTTAGTTATTGATAGAGAAGAAACAATAAAATTTATAACTAAAATTTCCGAAGGAGAACGCCTAATAGGACTCTTCCCGGATCTTTCCGCAAGCAAACTTGAAAAAAAGGAAAACTTAGAAACACTTTCTGACCAAAGCCTGAATACCGACTTACAATTTGATACTGTTAAAATAAGAGACAAAAATATTTCAAGTATTGGTGTAATGGGAAGAATTGTAAAGCTTTTAAGGTTTCCGGACAATACTATCAGAGTTCTTGTCAGAGGATTAAAAAGAATCAAGTTTGTTGAACTCATTCAGGAAACACCAAATTTAATCGGCACAGTAGAAGAACTTGCGCAGGTTAAGGACAGCAGCCTTGAAACAGTGGCTATGGCTCGAAATGCTCAAAACCAGTTTCAGGAAATAATCAATATGACGCCGAATTTCCCTGAAGAAATGAAGGTTGCAATTTTAAATGTTGATGATTATTCAAGACTGGTAGATTTAATCGTTGATTCACTTAATATAAGCTTTACTGAAAAACTCGGAATTCTTACTGCTCCGACACTGAATGAGCGTTTACAGCTGCTTACAATGCTTCTTAACAGAGAAGTTGAAGTTTTGCATTTGGGAAATGAAATCCAGAATCAGGTAAGCAATGCTCTAAGCCAGTCTCAAAGAGAATTTTTTTTGAGAGAACAGTTGAAAACTATAAAACAGGAGCTGGGAGAAGAAGATGCTAACCCTGATATTACGACTATACGAAAAAGAATGGAAAAAAAGAAGCTGCCTGAAAAGGTATCCGAGGTTATAGAAAAAGAACTCGAACGCCTGCAGGTTATGCCACAGGCAGCTTCCGAATACCATGTGGCATATAATTATATTGATTGGCTTTTAGCTGTTCCATGGAAAGACTTTACAAAAGACCGGGATAATATAAAAACCGCTAAAAAAATTCTGGATACAGATCATTATGGCCTCAGAGATGTCAAAGAGAGAATACTGGAGTTTCTTGCAGTTCTTCAGATGAAAGATGATAGAAAATCTCCGATTTTATGTTTTGTCGGTCCCCCGGGAGTAGGAAAAACTTCTCTTGGAAAGTCCATAGCACGGGCCATGAAAAGAAAATTTGTCAGAATGTCACTCGGCGGTGTCAGGGATGAAGCTGAAATAAGAGGACACAGAAGAACTTATGTAGGAGCCTTACCCGGACGGATTATACAGGGGCTTAAAAAAGCGCAAAGCGCTAATCCGGTATTTATGCTTGATGAAGTAGACAAACTTGGAAATGACTTTCGCGGAGATCCGGCGTCTGCACTTTTAGAAGTGCTTGATCCGCAGCAAAATAATTCTTTTAATGATCATTTTCTGGAACTGGACTTTGATCTGTCCTCAGTAATGTTCATCACCACTGCAAATATCATTGATACAATACCCCCGCCGCTTTTGGACAGAATGGAAGTTATCAGGCTTCCTGGTTATACTCCTTCGGAAAAAAGACAGATAGCAAAACGTTATCTTGTTCCAAGGCAATTGAAGGATAACGGGTTAACAAAAAGAGAGCTTTCAGTGCCTTTAAAAACACTTGATGAACTTATAGACTTCTATACTGTTGAGGCCGGAGTTAGGAACCTTGAGCGAACAATAGGTTCTCTGTGCAGAAAAGTAGCAAAAAAAATTATGGAAGGTGAAATTTCTAAAGAGGATAAAACAACGATTAACCCGACAGATGTATCAAAATTTTTAGGACATAGAAAGTTTCTTATGGAAGAGATGACAAGAAAGCCTGAAATAGGCTTGGCAATTGGAATGGCCTGGACTGCTGTCGGTGGATCTGTACTTCCTGTAGAAAGTACGATGATGCCGGGCAAAGGAGAAATACAGCTAACCGGTTCTCTTGGAAATATTATGAAAGAAAGTGCCCAGGCGGCCTTCAGTTACATCAAAAGCCGACATAAAGATTTAGGGATTAAATATGATGTTTTTAAAAGAAATAATTTTCATATTCACGTTCCCGACGGAGCAACCCCTAAGGACGGCCCTTCTGCAGGTATAACAATAGCTGTTTCAATGATCTCTCTTTTTACCGGCAAAAAAGTCAGAGTCAGAACTTCAATGACAGGCGAAATAAATCTCAGAGGTAAAGTTACTGTAATCGGTGGAGTAAGGGAAAAAGTTACTGCAGCATTAAGAACAGGAATAAATACCGTTGTAATGCCGAAACAGAATGAAAAAGACCTCGAGGAAGTTCCTGATGATGTAAAAAGTAAATTGAAATTTGTTTTCGTGGAAAATATCCAGGAGGCTCTTGATTTTTTATTACTTAAACAATAATTCACTTTATGAGCAAAATAACCCAAGTTAATTTCAGGGCTGAGAATGCTGATGATATTCGTAGAGTTACCTGTTATGGATTACTGATTAATACACTGCTTTCAGCTGTAAAGCTTTTTATTGGTTTTGTCGCTTCCAGCCAGGTGGTTATCGCCGATGCAATACACAGCTTTTCTGATTCTGCTACAGATATTGTTATAATCCTGGGGGTGAAATACTGGTCCAGGCCTCCTGACCGTAATCACCCTTACGGGCATCAGAAAATAGAGACAATTATTACAGTTATAATAAGCCTGATGCTTGCAGCTGTAGCTTTGGGTATAGCTTATGAAGGTATTATAACTATAAAAAGTTTTAAAGAAACACCGCCGGGTGCAATTGCTGTTTTTGCACCGATACTTTCTATAGCTGTTAAAGAAATATTATATCGCTGGAATATTTCTGTCGGTAAAAGGATAAAATCCAAAGCGCTGATAGCAAATGGCTGGCACCACAGAAGCGATGTAGCAACTTCTGTTTTAGCATTAGTTAGTGTTGCTTTAGCAGCCCTGACTCCAGGCATGGCTTTCATAGATAATATAGGGGCAGTGATAGTAGCCCTGTTAATATTAAAAATTGCATGGCAGCTGCTTGTTCCCGCAATATCTGAGCTGATTGAAGCCGGTGCTTCAGAAAACACAAATATTAAAATATACCAAACAGCAATAGATACAGAAGGAGTTTATTCAGCACACGCTATAAGGACGAGAAAATTTGGAACCGGCATTCTAGTTGATTTACATATTCTGGTTGACGGTAATATTTCTGTAACAGAGGGGCATTACATTTCGGAAAAAGTTCAACATAGGCTTATTAATGCTAATGCCGATATTATTGATGTTGTTGTACATATTGAGCCGGCAGAATCATAATAACATTATTCTTAGGTTAATAAGCTGAACGAAAGTATTAACGCTCAAACGTCTCTAAATGACATTATGGAAGAACAGTTTTATGAATAGAATTTATAAATTACGAATATTTTGGGGATTTTTGATTTTATTAATACTTACAGGATGTTCGTCTGCTCCTTATACCGGTCGCAATCAGTTTTTAATAACTTCAGAAAATGAAGAAATAATACTTGGTAATAAAGCCTGGAAACAGATAATAGACGATAGCGTGATCTGTAATAATAAAGAATATAATTCTTCATTGAAGAGAGTTGCAGAAAATTTGATTAAAAAAATCAATGAACAAAACTACAACTGGAGTTTTTTAGTGATACAGTCATCACAGGCAAATGCTTTCTGTCTGCCTGGAGGTAAGATTGCAGTATACAGCGGTTTATTTAAGGTTCTTGACAATGAAGGGGAGCTTGCTGCAATTGTAGGACACGAAATAGCTCATGCTCTTGCAAGACATGCAGGAGAAAGGATGAGTCAGAAATATGCAGCTCAGGTTGCCAGTTTAACATTAAATGAAATACTGGTTCAGCAGGACATACCCGTGCCGGTTCCATGGAAGTCAATTTTTGGTATAGCTACAAACTACGGCATTATCCTTCCATATAGCCGGACTCATGAATATGAGGCTGACCATATCGGAATGATATTAATGGCTAAAGGTGGATATAATCCGCATGCTGCGGTAAGTTTCTGGGAAAAATATTCTGAACTGTCCGACTATGACTTTATTGCTGAGTTCTTCTCGACTCACCCCATGGGAGAAAAGAGATTAAAGGAGATACGGAAAAATTTACCCATAGCGATGAAATACTACGATAAAGCGGAGGTAAAACACGGTATCGGCAAAACATATAAATAACAACTCTTAAATGTATTATATAAGAAAATCCTATTCAAACAAAAATCTTTTACCGGTCTCGAAAACAAAATGCACCTGGACAGTGTTGAATTTTGCTGCGCTGTGGACAGGTATATTAATAAGTATATTTTCCTATATGTCCGGCGGTGTTCTGGTCTCTATAGGCTTTAACTGGCGGCAGGCTTTAATAATAACAGTTCTTTCCGGTTTCGCCGTTTCCATTTTTATTATGCTTATAGGGCGTATAGGTTTAAAATACAGAATTACTTTCCCTGTTTTACTCAGAAGTTCTTTTGGCCTTGAAGGTGCCAGATTCGCCGCAATGCTGAGATCTGTAATTTTCTGCGGTTGGTTCAGTATTCTAAGCTGGCAGTGCAGTAAATATATGTATTATATTCTTAACTTGCTTTTCTCCGGCAAGGCTTTCCTTAATTTAAATTCAGGAGATTCCAATGCTTTACAATTGTATTGTTTTTTAATAATTTTATTCGTGCAGGGCTGTATAATTTGCAGCGACATGGGCGGGATAAAAAAATTGGAAGTTATCTTTGCTCCTTTTCTTGTTATTATGGCTATTTCAGCTCTTACCGCCTGCTGGGTAAAGATCGGCTCATTAACTGCCATACTTAAAGCGACCAATAATTCATCCGGTTTAAATATTTCAGTGTCAACTTTATTTGCAGCTACTGCTGCTATAACTGCCGGCTTAAGTCCACTGGTTATAATTATACCTGACTTCACAAGATTTGCTAAAAAATCGCAAAGTCAGTGGATAGGACAGCTAACAGGTTTGTCCATAGGAATTATTACTGCTTCTTTTGCCGGTATATTTATGGCTGGTGCTTCAAAAGAAATCTTCGGTAAAATAATATTGGATCCTGTTACACTGATTACAGCCTTCCATTCCCCGGCACTTCAAATTATATGGTTTACCGTTTTGCTCATAGCTGTTTTAACTACAAATATAGCCGCATATGCAGTAACTTCGGCTAATGACTTTTCAAACCTGTTTCCTAAATTAATTACCTTCAGGACCGGGGGTATTCTGACCTGTTTGACCGGAATATTTTTTTTACCCTGGACTGTTTTAACAATCTCTTCTCATTTTATGTACTTATGGCTTATTGCCTACTCGCCCGTTTTGAGTGCAGTTGCAGGAATTATACTCTGTGATTACTACTGCATTAAAAAGAGAACACTGGATATAAAAAGTCTTTATTCAAAAGCTAATAAATATAATTATTCACGAGGCTGGAATATTAAGGCACTCATCTCGTTAATAATCGCAACAGGTTTTAATGCGCCGGGCTTCTGTATTTATACAAATATCATTACTCTTTCGTCCACATTAGAAAATTTTTTTAAATCTGCGTACATTTATTCCTGCCCTATCTCGCTTATTCTAAGTTTTATTATTTACTACTATCTGATGAACTTATCAAAAATACTTGTACGAACAATCCCAAGTATAGCTGAATAAATTTAATGTCTTAGCACCCTCAAAAAGCCTTCGGGTTATGCTGGCGTTCCGGGAGAAACCGCTTACTTAGAAATTGGAATAGCGGAAGTATTCGTGAAAAATTTATGATCTGAACTTATATTCCTAATATTTATTTACTTTTATGTGAGGTAGAATATATTATTGTAATAACTGTTAAAATAAAAGTGAATAAATCTAACAGTTTATTTCATAATAAATTGTTACAACAATGAAGCCAATTATACAGTAAGGCGATTATCTTGAAACTTCCTTTAAAAAGCGAGTATGCAATATTAGCTCTTATTGACATTACTGTTAACCAGCATAATGGACTTGTAAAAACTGAAGACGTGTCAAAAAGGCAGGAAATCCCTAAATTATATCTGGATCAAATTTTATTAATAATGAAAAGAGCTAGATTAATACAAAGTAAAAGAGGAATAAAAGGCGGCTATTCTTTAGCAAAAGATCCTCAAGATATTTTCATTTCAGAAATAATCCGGCTTATGGACGGGGCTCTTGCACCTGTAGACTCTGTCAGTAAGTATTTTTTTAATCATACCCCCTATAGAAAAGAATCAAAAAATACTCTCCATTCTCCAGGATATAAGGGACTACATGGCTGACAAATTAGAAAAAACTTCAATAAAAGATTTAGTCAATGAAATTCATCTCAAAATGGGAGATGTTATAACGGATTTTACGACCTGAAATATATAGTAACATTTAAAAAAAAATATAAAGTTTAATGGAACATTCTATCTTATTTCAACTTACGTGGCAGGGATGGCTAACCATATTAGTAATACTCAGTTGTTTTTTAACTGTTGTTTTTACTAAATTTTCGGAAGATTTCACTTTTCTTGGCGGTTTATTTATTCTGTTGATTACAGGAGTTTTGAATACAAAAGAAGCATTATCCGGATTCAGTTCAAGTGGTATGATAACAGTTGCTGCATTATATATAGTTGTAGCAGGGCTTCAGGAGACGGGGACTTTAACTATGATATCCCATCATCTATTGGGTTATCCTAAAACATACACAAGGGCACTGTTTCGTCTTTTATTTCCTGTAACGGGACTAAGTGCATTTTTGAACAACACTCCAGTTGTAGCAATGTTTATTCCGATTGTTATTGAATGGTGTGATTCTATTAAACAACAACCGTCAAAATTATTGATACCTTTAAGCTACATTTCAATTTTTGGAGGAATCTGCACATTAATTGGAACAAGTACAAATCTTGTTGTTAATGGACTTTTTCAACAGCATTTTCATAATAATGGTCTTGGAATGTTTGAAATAACTAAACTTGGTGTTCCATGCGCAATAGTAGGAATATTATATCTAATTTTTTTTGGTAGAAAACTTCTCCCATCCAATCCCAAAATTGAAGAAATCTTTAAAAACACTAATGAATATATACTTGAGCTTCAAGTTGAAAGTAAAAGCTCGATTGTAGGAAAAACAATTGAGGAAGCAGGTCTTAGAAATCTTCCAGGGGGTTTTGTAGCTGAGATAAATAGAGGTGAAGAAATTATTACTGCAGTAACTCCAACTGAAATAATCAAAAAAAACGATAAATTGATAATAGTGGGCAATATTCGTTCGTTAAGCAAGTTATATAAAAGAAAAGGACTGACTCCTTCAGCTGATCAAATTTTTAAGTTAGATAGTCCCAGACATAAAAGATGTTTAGTTGAAGCAATTGTGTCAGATACTTGTCCTCTAATAAACAAAACTTTAAAAGAAGGTAAATTCAGAAATAAATATAATGCAGTTGTTATTGCAATAGCACGTAGAGGTAAAAGATTGACAGGAAAGATTGGAGAAATAAAAATCAAACCCGGAGATATGCTGCTAGTAGAATGTCATGGAGGTTTTATTCAAAGGCAGAAAGAATCACATGACTTTTACCTTTTAAATGAGGTTGATGATATATCTCTTTATAAACACAAAAAAGCTTATATAGCCTTAGCTATATTAATAACAATGGTATTGCTTGCTGCTTTTTGTGTCATAAGTATGCTTATGGCAGCAATTGCGGCAGCTCTTGCTATGATGATTTTTAAATGTTGTTCTGCAACTCAGGCTAAACACTCCATAGAATGGAAAATTTTAATTGTAATTGCAGCTACTCTCGGGTTGGGATTTGCATTATCTAAAACAGGTGCAGCTTTGGTTATAGCTAAATCTCTACTTATCTTTTCATCCGGTAATCCGTGGATATCGTTACTTATAATAACAGCAATAACAACAGTTTTTACAGAAGTGGTAACAAACAACGGTGCAGCTGCAATAATATTTCCTATAGCAGTAATTACAGCAGAGCAGCTAAAGGTAAATCCAATGCCTTTTATCATTTGCATTATGATTGGAGCATCTGCGAGCTTTGCAACTCCGATTGGTTATCAGACTAATTTGATGGTATATGGACCCGGAGGTTATTCATTTAAAGATTATTTTAAAATTGGAATACCGCTAAATATTTTAATCTGTCTAACTGCTGTTTTCATAGCCCCTTTAATTTGGAAATTTTAATTTAAACCGTAAATTTGCCACGAAGGCTCCAGCTACCCAGAATTGCACGAAAAAATATTAATCCCGCTCTTTGGGGCGACCTGATTTTTCTGAGCGATTATAAATCTGTCCCGGTTATTTAAATCTTTAATAACTTCTATATTTGAAAAACAGCCTGAATCCTTTAACTGTTCAACAGTTTTAGGACCTTGTTTGCAGCCGATTTCCAATATTATCCAACCTTGTTTTTTTAAGACTGTTTTACTCTGCTGAATCAGTTTATTAATAAGAGTTAAACCATCAGCACCTCCTACAAGTGCTTTATAAGGCTCATAATTTTTTACATTTAGGTCAAGATAATTATATTCTTCTTCGGTTATGTATGGCAGATTTGCCAAAATCACATCTGCATAATTTTTTCTTATTCCTTCGCATAAATTGTTATTTAAAAAACTGACATTACTTAATTTGTTCATTCTGCAGTTAAATTCTGCAGTTTTTAATGCTTTACTGCTTATGTCAATCGCAAGGACTTTAGATTCGGGCAGCTCTTTCGCAATAGAAATGGCAATAGCGCCGCTTCCGGTTCCAACATCTATAGCTGTTGGAGCTTTTGTTTTTACCGCCTTCAAGGCATAATCAATAATCAATTCAGTTTCAGGCCTGGGTATCAGCACATTATTATTAACTTTCAGTTTAAGTTCCCTGAAATACGCATACCCCAGTATGTGCTGAATTGGTTCATTATTTACAATCCGTTTAAAACAATCGAGTATTTTTTTGTTATCCTGCTCTGAAATATAAGTATCGGCTTCGATATATAAATCAATTCTTTTAATATCCAGGATTACTGTCAGAATCATCTCTGCTTCGTAACGTCTGATATGTTTTTTTTCAGAAGGAAAATTATTTTCCGCATATTTTATATAATCGATAATTTTTTTCATTTAAGAAGTTTATAGGAATTTTCATGTTTAAGTAAAGAAGTTTTCAACGTTTTACCTGAGCTGAAACCGCCAATCCCCCTGTTTTCCTTTATTACTCTATGACATGGAATAAGAAGTGGATAGTGGTTTTTGTTCATTACAGTCCCGACTGCTCTGTAAGCATTCATAAAACCTGCACTTGAAGCTAATTTTTTATAAGAAATAAGCTCCCCGAACGGAATTTCCAATAATGCTGAATAAACTTTGCAAGTGAAAGCTGTCTTTAAATCAAATAAAGTATACTTCAGCGGAAAAAGAATATCCTCTTGTTTTGAAAAATATTTTTCTATAGATGACAAAAGTAAATTGATAAAGCCAGGCAGGCACGTTTTTTTGTATAAAAAATTAACAGGATGATTTTTTTCCATATAATTTATATTTGCAAGTAAAGAAGCTGCGCTTTTCTGCTGACTCTGTGTTAAAGTATATTTCTCAGCACCTTCTACCGGGAGGTTTATGGAAAGTACTTTTTTGCAGGGATATGTAATCCAGATAATAGTAATATGCCCTATTGGAGTTTCAGTTGAAGTATAGTATATTGGATTCATAGGGCAATCGCAAAATTACTTATTTTCATTTTCATCCTGTCCTTTTCGCACCTGGCGAAAAGACATTGTCTGTCCGGCCTCAAAGTGAGAAAGCTCTTCAAGCGATTTTCCCATTGTTTCAAATTTGAAGATAACTGTAATCAGAAATCCTAGAAAGGTAAAACAAGCTATAATAAGCATACTGTAAAATATTCCCAGCTTATCAATTAAAATTGGAAGAAACAGTATGCCTACTACAGCTCCAAGCTTTGCGAAAGCTGCTGAAAAACCATGAGCTGTAGCTCTAAGCTTTGTAGGAAATAATTCTGCCGGAAGTATGAAAGTTGTAGCATTCGGCCCCATGTTCATCAGAAAATTATAGATAATAAAACCTGAAAACAGAAAAACAAGATACAAAACATGAGTATGCGGGAAATAAACAGAAACAGAAAGGATTATAAGTCCGGCAGTCATTCCAATAAAACCAATACATTGAAGCCTTATTCTACCTATTCGTTCAACCAGTAATATATTTATCAGGAGCCCTATAACTAAAAAGATATCTATTATAGCCGCCCCTTCAAGAGAAACTATATCATGCTTAATAAGGTCGTGGCCTTTTTCTGTAATAATCGTAGCTATAATCGTTGGAGTGAATATCCCGATACCATAAGTAGCTATATCCATAAAAAACCACGGAATAGAAGCCAGAATAGTCCGTCTAAGGTATTCTTTGGAAAAGAGAGCAGACATAGGCATTGCTTTTTTCTTCGTCTTCCTGATTTTTTTCTCTTCTTTTTTAACCATTTTAGCGACTTTTTTCTTGGATTTTTCACTCAGTTTTGAAATGGTTTTTATTGCTTTCTTTTTGAAGCCGTTTTCTATACACCACCTCGGACTTTCAGGAACAGTAGTTCTCAGTATAAATATAATAAAAGCGGGCAGTGACCCGGCAGCCAGCATAAAATGCCAGGCATTAATATTAGGACAGATTTTTAAGATGATTAAACCGACTACTGCAGCTGTGAGCATTCCGATTGCCTGAAAACTGAAAGCACCGATTATCATTCTGCCCCTTATTCTTGAAGGCATAAACTCAGAAACGTACGAAGCACACAGTGGATAATCTGCTCCTATTCCTACACCTAGAAAAAATTGGAATAAGATCAGCGCATGAAGATTCCATGAAAAGCCTGCAAGAATACTGAAAACTGTAACGATCAAAGCATTCATCACATAGAACTTCTTTCTCCCCCAGATATCTCCTAGCCGACCAATAAAAGCAGCACCAAAAACCGTTCCGATTATTACGCTTCCTCCGACTAACCCCTGCATCATCGGAGAAGGCTGATATTGCTGAAGAATTAACGGCAGCGCAACTGAAATAGAAAACAGGTTAAAACCTTCTATAAAAATACCCATTGAAGAATAAAGCCATATTCGCCAGTGCAGTGCAGTCAGTGCAGATAAATCAATTGTTCTTTCTAAATTTTCATCCGTATTAGCTTGTGTTTCCATGTCAGTATCCTATTACATATATATATATTATTATCAAAAAATTAAAACAATTATAAATGAAGCTGCCGGTTTATGCCTTTGCGGTTTTTAAAAACTAACAAAAAACTAACATTCTCATAAACTTCGAGATAAAAAAGTTTAAATAATTTGGTTTTTATTCCTTTAATGAATATTATTCTAATATAGATTATCTTTTTATATCAATATTTAAAATCGAAAAATTATAAAATTTCAAATTTTAAAAATGAATATCACATAACCTGTGTAAGAACCTGGAGGTTATATATGAAAACTATATGCTTCGTAATATTGCTTTTAACCACACTGATCAGCAGCTGCCGGACAACTACTGAAGAATATAAGGATATAGCAGTAACAAGAGCTCAGCATTATATTATGGATAATGTTAAAAATATTTCCATGAAAAATAGGAAAATTATACAGTACAGATTTCCAAGAATACTTAAAAATGAGCTGTTCCTTTCACGAGGACAGGAAATAAATGAATACTGCTTTGCATGGGACCTTAAGGAGCCAAAAATAACAGTTATGGTCTATGGTACAGGTCATAAAGATTTTCAGGATTGGGCTCCTGTAAAGGTTCTGTTTAAAAAATATAAGGAAAGCGATTATAAGGAAATCACCGAAGAAGCTGGTGTATGGGCAGAAAAACCGACTTTCGAAAGTACTGGTTTCAAGGTTCCTGAACGTCAAACCAGCGGTTAAAAAATTATAAATTATTAAGTTATAAAAGTTAAAGGATAATAAGGTTATAATATGAATATAAAAACCCTTAGTGTAGGACTTTTAGGTACAAATTGTTACGTTATTGATAATGATAACTCGTGCTATATAATAGATCCGGGCGGTGACGCAGGCCATATAGTTTCTGCGGCCAAAAAGACAAAAAAGAACGTAAAGGCAGTACTTTTAACACATCCGCATATTGACCATATTGCCGGAATAAATGAAGTTTGTAAGGAACTTGATGTAACCACAGTATATCTTCATGAAAAGGATACTCTCCTTTATAAAAGCCCTGACAACTCGATGCTCCCGTTTATGCCCCCCTTAAAAAATCCACCGGCCACTGTAAATAAAATAGCTGATCCGAACTTTGAAATAATTCATACTCCCGGCCATACAAAGGGGTCTGTTTCGTTTTACTTTACAAATGACGGCATATTATTCAGTGGAGATACCCTCTTTCAGGGGGGAGTAGGTAGAACTGATTTTCCGGGAGGAAGCTATTCGGAAATCATGTCATCAATTAAAGATAAACTTTTGAAACTTCCGGATAACACTATAGTTTATCCGGGACACGGTCCGAAAACAACAATAAAAAAAGAAAAGGACTCTAATCCCTTTTTTTAAAACAGCATTCTTGAACCAGAAGAAGATCGTTAAATTATGCTGAGACGGATGAGTCCGTCTTCTTATTGTTAAGACTGATGCATATATCAGCATGCTCCTGCTCGAAAAATGCAGAATCTACGGTATTGTGGCAGTGAAAAACACTTTTATAGAGCATCTATATTTGATGATTTGCTATTTCATTTTCTATATTTTCAAGTTCGAGTGATGCTTTTTCCCAGCGTTGGGTGAAAGCATCGATCTGATTTTCAATTTCCTTTAACCTGAAATTAGTTTCTTTATAATCTAAAGTACCGTTTTCTGACATCATTAATGAAATAACTTTTTCCTTTTCATTTTCGAGCTTTGTCAGTTTGTCTTCAAAACCCGTAATTTGTTTATTAAGGCGTTTTTTCAATTGTGAGTACTTTTGTCTTATTTCGGCATTTGTTTTCCTTTTATTTTTTTTGATATCACTGTTTAAATTTTTGGAGGCTTTTTGCTTATTCTGCTCCTTATGTCCTGAATTTATTAGTTTCTCCTGATAATAATCATACCCGCCATAATATTTTGTTAACGTTTTGTCTTTAACTTCATAAATTAATTCTGCTGTATTTCTAATAAATTCAATATCATGGCTTACAAAACATACTGTACCCTTATAGTCTTTAATTATTTTCTGTAAATTTTCCCTTGCCCTGATATCAAGGTGTGTAGTCGGCTCATCAAGAATAAGCAGATTTGGCGGGTTAGCAAAAATTCTTGCGAATAACAGTCGTATTTTTTCTCCTCCGCTTAAGACGCTGCACCTTTTATTTACAGCTTCATCTGAAAAGCCGAAAGCCCCAAGTATATTTCTTATTTTTGAAGTTTCAGGTGATATATTTTTTATAGTTTCGTAAGCAGTAGATTCAGGAGATAATATTTCCCCAAATTCCTGTGCCTGATATCCTATAATTGTACTTGAAGGAATGTTCCTCTTCCCTTTGCCGGGCTTCAGTTTTCCTGAAATTAATTTCAAAAGAGTAGTTTTTCCCATCCCGTTATAACCAACAACCGCAATCTTACTGCCTTTGTTAAGGGACATATTTATGTCTTTTAATATCCATTCACAGGAGTCATAACTGAACGAAATATTTTCGAGTCTCATGACTTCCTGATTACTTATAGGGGGAACAGGCAGTTTTATCTCACCTGAATAATCTATTGCATCAGGGATATCAGCCTCCTTCATTTTTTCAAGCATTTTTATTCTGCTCTGTACCTGGGCTGCTTTTGTATTCTTATACCGGAACCTTTCTATAAACCTTTCTAACTGTTCTCTTTTTTTATTTAAATTTATCCGGCTTGCTTTAGCTGATTCAAGACGTTGCTCCCGTTCTTTAGAATAGTAATCATAATTCCCTTCATATCTTGTGATTGTCCCATTGTTAACTTCCACAGTTATATCTGTCAGCATATTAAGCAGATACCTATCATGAGAAATAAGTAAAATCATACCTTTGAAACCTCTCAGATATCTGTACAGCCATTGGATTGCATTAACATCCAGATAATTTGAAGGTTCATCAAGAAGAAGAATGTCTGAATCGGCAATCAATACCTTAGCGAGAGAAGCTCTCATCTGCCATCCTCCGCTGAATGACGATAACGGTTTTTTAAAAGAGTCCGGACTGAACCCTAAACCTGTCAGTGCGGTTTCCGCTCTGTTTCTAAGTTTGTAACCACCGAAGGCTTCGAACTCTACCTGTAATTCCCCGATTTGTCTCAACAAACGTTCCCTGTCTTTAACTTTATCTTCGCTTTCTGTACTCAGTTTCTTCTCAAGGGAGCTTATTTTTTTTATTATTTCCTGTAATTCAGGCACAGCATTTTCAACATAGTCAACCAGTGATTTACCAAGATACTTTTCATTTAAATATTGCCTTAAATAGGAAATTCTAATATTTTTAGGCCTGTAAATTTCACCCTTATCTATCTCAGAACTGTCAAGTATCATATTAAAAAGTGTTGTTTTACCTGCACCGTTCGGACCGACTATCCCAACACTTTCTCCCTTATTGAGTTTAACACTCGCATTCTCAACTATGGTCTGGCCCCCAAAACTCTTACATACTTTCTGAAAATCTATCATAACTATTATCTTTTAAAAAATTTATTTTTGTTTATTGATCATTCTTGTATTTACGGCACTTGCAAAAAAGCAAAGATGAAATTTTTAAATGAGATACTCTATAATAATTCCATGAATACAGTCTCTCAGCGGCAGACAACAGTAAGTCATAAACCAATGCCGTTGAATTAATACGTTGGAGTTCGCACTTTAGTGTGTTAGGCAGAATATTCAGCCAGACAAGCTAATCACGTCATTCGACACGACAAGAGCTTGAACTCCAACCATACACTAAAATTTGATGCTCAATTTCTTAATTCAATGACATTGAGT
>JAIPJT010000007.1 GCA_021733985.1 Victivallales bacterium
TAGCTGCTGGTGTTACATTTTATCATGGTGTACCTCTTTTTTTTCTATTTAATTTATCTATATAACAGATAAACGAGGTATGCCAGCTTTAAATACCCATTACATTTACGATTATAGGACAAATGTCCGAATCGTAATTACAGTTGTAAGAAAAATATTTGAAGCTTTTAAAGGCAAAGTGCAAATTAAAGATCAGAAAGTACATATAAATTTGGATATGGGTATTGCGGTGTATCCTGAAGATGGTAAATCAACCTTAGAGCTTTTAAGAAACAGTGATAAAGCCATGTATAAAGCTAAGAAAAATGGTACTTCTTTTGAATTCTACTTTTTAAACAGTAATTGATCGAAAAGTTTTGTATTTCTAAATGACTTGATTATTCTGTCCTGTTTATAAAACTACATGAAGGAGCTGAGACGGTATACCATGAGAATGACTAAGGTTTAAATTTATCTTCTGGCAAGAGTAAGTATGCTGATTTCTTTTGCGCCGGATTTGCGAAGTGTTTTTGCACAGGCACGCAAGGTAGAACCGGTTGTATAAACATCATCGACCAGCAAAATGCGTTGGTTTTTAATAGCAGGAATATTAACTGTTTTAAATACTGTTTTCAAATTTTTCCTTCTTTGAACGTTACTGAGCTTTGTCTGGGATTTAGTAAATTTAGTTCTTTTTAGAAGCTTTTTGCAAGGAATACTGGTTTCTTTAGACAGAAAATTGCTGACAAGCAGGCTTTGATTGTAGCCGCGCTTAACATATTTTATCCAGTGAAGGGGAACATAAGTTATGATATCAAATTCAATTCCTGATTCTCTGATCTTTTGAAAACAATATTTTGTGAGAGGTTTTACAAGTGCGATATCCCCGTAATATTTATATTTTATTATTAAATCCCTTGAAAGATTTTTCATATTAAAAATAGAGAAAGCCTTGTCCCAAGTTTGTTTTTCTTCCTTTAAACATTGAGAGCAGAATTCAAATATAGTATCATTGCTGCCGCCGCAGGACTTACAGTATGGGGCGGCAATAAAATCTAATTCAGATATACATTCTTCACATAATAATTCTGTTGAGTGGATTGTATTTTGTTTGCATAAAGGGCATGTATAAGTAAAAAAATGAGAGAAAATTATATTTAAAAATTTAGCGGTAAGATTACGGCAGTAAAAAAATACTGCCGTAAACTTACGGCTAAAAAAATTAAAGCTGCTTTTATTCAATATCATTTGAAGAGTTATTGATACCGTCCCCGTCTGTTTGCATGTCGTCCCTGAAGCTTACTTCCTTTCAGAAATCCATCGTAATTTCTCATTACCAGGTGTGATTCGAGCTGACTCATTGTATCAAGTGCTACACCGACCATAATAAGAAGGCTTGTGCCTCCGAAAAAACTCCCGACGATGAAGGGGATTCCGAAGTTTGTATAAAGAAGCATTGGAAAAACTGCAAGTGCTGTAAGGAAAATTGCTCCTGACAGTGTGATTTTTGTCATTGTGTTGTCAAGATACTCAGCCGTAGGTCTTCCAGGGCGGATACCGGGAATAAATGCGGTATCCCTTTTTAAATTGTCGGCTATCTGAATAGGATTGAACTGATTTGCAACCCAGAAATATGAAAAGAATAAAATCAAAAGCCCGTAAATTATCATATAAGAAGGGCTGCCGTATGCAAAATAGGGTGCGAGCCAGCTGAGAGTCGGCAACCAGCTGAATACCATTGACGGGACCATAAGAATTGCGCCGGCAAGAATTATCGGCATTACACCTGAAAAGTTAACTTTTAACGGTATATAATTACTTCCCCCCATCATTCTTTTTCCTACAGCACGCTTGGCGTACTGTATAGGTATTTTTCTCTGTCCCTGTGTAAGCATTACAGTACAGGCTGTAACTATTACAAAAAGCAGCAGAAGAATTAAAAGATGAACAGGCCTGATGGAATGGCTTCCTCCCACTCCTCCTGACTTAAGCATCTCAAATAAACTGTAAAGAGCATTCGGAATTCTTGACAAAATACCGATAGTGATTATGATTGATGCTCCATTACCGATACCGTTATCAGTGATTTTTTCTCCAAGCCACATCAGTATCATTGTACCGCATGTTAGGATAATTACTGTCATTACTATAAATGCCGTACCCTGATTGGTAACCAATGGCATAGGCGGCCTCGGAAGACCGATCCTTGAAGGGTTCATCATTGCTACAGCAGCCATAGCACCCTGAACCAGACATATAGCAAGTGTTAAATACCTTGTTATCTGATTGAATTTCTGTTGTCCGGATTCTCCGCCTTCACGAACCATTTTTTCGAATTGAGGAATTACAGGCTGCAGCATCTGCATGATAATAGAAGCAGAAATATAGGGCATAATACCGAGAGTGGCAATTGCAAATTTAGTCAGTGCACCCCCCGTAAAAAGGTTGAAAATACCAAAAACCTGGGAACCGGCACTGCTTGACTGGCCAAACTGGTCAAAGTAAACGTTAAGTGCATGGGTATCGACTCCAGGGCAGGGGATATTGGCCATAACACGACAGAGCGCCACTACTGCAAGAGTAAAGATAATCTTATTTCTAACATCTTTAATTTTCATTGAACTGATGAATGCTGCAAACATATAGTATATCCTATAGGGTTATATTTTTTATATAAAAAAAAATAAAAGTAAACCCGGATTTATTCAACCCGGGCTTATAGAAAAATATTATTATTTGTTAATTTCACATTTCCCGCCGGCAGCTTCAATTTTAGCCTTAGCGGTCTCTGAAAAATGATCGGCCTTTACAGTTAAAGGTTTGGTTATTTCGCCTGAACCAAGAATCTTTAGACCAAATTTGATTTTAGGAACTATCTTATTTTCAAAAAGAACATTAGCATCAATTGTTGCATCAGCGTTAAAATTGTCTTCAAGGTCCTTTATGTTAACTACTGTATAATCTTTATGGTTCCTGCTTTTAAAGCCTCTTTTAGGTAAACGTCTGAAAAGAGGAATTTGCCCACCCTCAAAATGTAAGCGTCGGCTAGAGCCGGAGCGTGAAGACTGTCCTTTTTCGCCTCTTCCGCAGGTATGTCCAAATCCTGAAGAATCACCACGTCCCAGACGTTTTCTGCTTTTTTTTGCGCCTTCTGTATTTTTTAATGAGTGAAGTTTCATTTTATTACTTACCTTTATGCGTTGTTTTTTATACCTCTTTTTGCGAAAATGTCCTGCTTTGAGCGTAATGAATTAATTGCCTGTACAGTAGCTTTTACTACGTTTACCGGATTATTTGAGCCGATAGATTTACCGAGGATGTCTCTGATTCCGGCAAGGTCGAGTACAGCTCTCATCCCGCCGCCGGCTATAAGCCCGGTGCCTGGTGCAGCAGGTTTCATTATTATTTTACCGCCTCTGAAAGAAGCATTTATTTCATGAGGAATAGTCTGCTTATTCATTGGAACATTAATAAGGTTTTTTCTTGCAAGGTCGCCGCCTTTACGGATAGCATCGGCTACTTCATTGGCCTTTCCTAAACCTACACCGACTTTACCGTTTCTGTTACCTACCACTACAAGGGCACTGAAACTGAAA
Organism: Victivallales bacterium; assembly: GCA_021733985.1. Classification (GTDB taxonomy): domain Bacteria; phylum Verrucomicrobiota; class Lentisphaeria; order Victivallales; family GWF2-38-69; genus JAIPJT01. Next base: position 3,576 of record JAIPJT010000007.1, read on the forward strand.
TTACGGCCGCCTTTTACAACTTTACTACAGCGGTTGATGCTTACAACTCTGTCTTCAAATTCACTAACTTTTTCTTCTTTAAAATTTCTCATATATCAGTATCCCGTTATTAAAATTTGATTCCACTTTTACGAGCTGCATCTGCAATAGCTTTAACTTTACCGTGATAAGTAAATCCGCCACGGTCAAATACAACTGAAGATATTCCGACTTTTTTAGCCTTTTCTGCAGCTATTGTGCCAAGTGTCTCTGCGCCTTTTACATCAAACTTCGCACCTGATTCTTTGAATTCCGGTGAAAGTGTTGATGAAGACACCAGAGTTGTGCCTGTTTCGTCATTAATATATTGTATATACATATGTTTATTTGAAACGAAGACAGACATACGGGGGCATTCTAATGAGCCCGTAATATTATTACGTAAACGTTTATGTCTACGTTCACGCGCCTGTTTTTTCGTTAATTTTGTCATAATTAAACTCCAAAGTTAAAATTTAGGGAGGTTACCCTATACAGATTTACCTTCTTTAATTGCGATACGCTCGCCGGCATAACGTATACCTTTACCTTTATATGGTTCGGGCTTTCTATAACGTCTTATTATTGCTGCAACTTGTCCAACAAGCTGTTTATCTGCGCCTTCAACTTCAATCTTGGTATTTTCTGTTACTTTTATATTGATTCCTTCAGGGATATTATAATTTATCGGGTGAGAGTACCCGACATTCAGGTCAAGTTTATTTCCATTGACTTTTGCCCTGAAACCAACACCCACAATTTCCAGGTTCTTTTTGAATCCCTTTGTGACTCCCTCAACCATCCCGGCTAAAAGGCTTCTGGTTAGACCCTGCATTGCGTCTGATTCTTTTGAATTGTGAGTTCTTTTAACGCAGATAACCGAATCATCAACCTCAATATTTACCTTTGGCGGAACTTTTCTGGTAAGTTTGGCCTTCGGGCCTTCAACTGTCATATGTTCAGTATCTATATTTACCTTTACGCCATCAGGTATCTGTATTTGTTTTTTGCCTATTCTTGACATTTAACACATCCTTTCTTCTTACCAGACGTAGCAGAGTATTTCTCCACCAACGTTAAGTTCTTTAGCTTTTTTACCGCAGATGATACCTTTCGGTGTTGACAGAACTACGGTACCTAAACCGTTTCTTACCCTTGGAATCTCATTACTTCCGCAGTAAATACGGCATGAAGGTCTGCTGACTTTTTTTATCCCTTCTATAACAGGGAATTTTTTATAGTATTTCACTTTTATTACAAGTTCTTTTGCTGCACCTTCACCTTTTTCTGTATAGTCTTTAATGTAACCTTCTTCTTTTAAAACATTTGCAATAGATGCTTTCATTTTAGAAGCAGGCATAGATGTTTCAAGTAAAGAAGCCATCCCTGCATTTCTGATGCGTGCTAACATATCACTTATAGGATCCTGCATACTCATAGTTGTTTTTTTCTCCTTTACCAGCTGGCTTTTACTACGCCAGGAATTTTACCTTCAGAAGCAAGTTCTCTAAAACAAATTCTGCAAAGTTGATATTTTCTTATATAAGCACGTCTGCGTCCGCATCTTTTACAGCGGTTATACTCACGGACTTTGAATTTGCCTTCACGTTCTGATTTTTTTACTAAGCTTGTTTTTGCCATTTTACTAAACTCCCGTTATTTTGAGAACGGCATTTCCATGAAACTCAGCAGATCGTGAGCTTCTTCATTGGTTTCAGCCGTTGTTACAAAGCATAAATTAAGGCCCATCGGGCGTTTCAGTTTATCAAGGTCGATTTCAGAAAAAACACTGATATCATTCAGACCCATGTTATAATTTCCGCTTCCGTCAAAACCTTTAGGGCTAATACCCCTGAAGTCTCTTACCTGTGGAAGCACGTAGTGTACCAATCTATCTATAAATTCATACATTTTATTGTTTCTAAGTGTTACCATTACACCTACAGGCATGCCTTTACGAAGTTTAAAGTTTGATATGTTCTTTTTTGCCTTTGTTACCACCGGAGCCTGGCCGGTAATTGTGGCAATATTCTTTTTAGCTTCTGTAAAAGCGTCTTTTTCTTCGCCTGTGCGTATACCTGTTGTTACCATAATTTTAGTAATGCGCGGTATTTCCATTTTGTTGTTATACTGACGCTTTTCCTGCAGTTTTGGAACAACTGATTCTTTATAATGTTTATACATATCAGGCATAGTTATGCTCTCCGAATTAAATTTAAGCTATTGTTTAGCTTTTTTGGATTCTTTTTGTTTAACGTTCGAAATATGTACAGATACTGATCTATCGACAATTCCGCCGTTAGGATTCTGCTGGGATTTTTTCAGAGTCCTTACTCCGATCTGTTTTTTCTTTTCAGCAGAAAGACCAGTCATTTCAAGTACAACACGATCCTTTTTGTTAAGTATTGCTTTTACTTTGGCATCTTCGCCTTTCCATTTACCGGAAATTACTGTAACTTCATCGCCGGCTTTCACATGTAATTTTCTCATTTATATTACCTCCGGAGCCAAAGAAATAATTTTCATAAAACTCTTTTCGCGCAGTTCCCTTGCTATTGGGCCGAAAATACGTGTGCCTCTGGGGTTTCGCTGTGCGTCTATTATTACTGCAGCGTTGCGGTCAAATTTAATGTAAGAACCATCCTGTCTGCGGATTTTATTTGAAGTTCTTACAATAACGGCTTTTACAATCTCGCCTTTTTTTACATTGCCGCCCGGTGAAGCTTCTTTGACTGTAGCTGTAATTAAATCACCTACTCTGGCATATTTCTTACTTTGCCCAAGAACAGCGATTGCTGCAATTTTTCTCGCACCGCTGTTATCTGCTACGTCAAGGTTAGTTTCCATTTGTATCATTATTCATTTCCTCAATCTTTGAAAACAGTTTGTCTATACAGATTGTCTGTGGATACCAACAAGTCTCCAGCATTTATTTTTGCTTACAGGCCTTGTTTCAGCAATAATCACTTTGTCGCCTACTTTAGCCTTGTTTTCTTCATCGTGCGCATAGTACTTTTTAGAAAGTTTGACAACTTTTTTGTATCTTGGGTGCGCAGTACGTCTTGTCACTTCCACAACGATGGTTTTGTCCTGACAATCACTAACTACAATACCTTCTCTTTTTTTACGAAGGTTGCGAGTGTCATTCTGATTATCCAAGTTCATAATAAAAACCTAAATATAATTTATTCACTTACAGTTTTGTTTCGAGCGGTCAGTTCAGTTTTAATTCTTGCAATATCAGATTTTACCTGTTTAATTCTTGCACTGTTCTGCAACTGACCCGTTTTAGCCTGAACTTTTAAATTGAATTTTTCTTTAGCCAAGTCTGATAAAGAGCTGTTAAGTTCAGCGCTGGACATTTCTTTAATTTGTAACATTTTCATAGTAATCCTCCGAGTCCTTCTGTTAACGTGTTATAAATTTTGTCTTAACAGAAAGTTTTGCTGCTGCTCTGCACAAAGCTTCGCGGGCCATATTTTCCGAACAGCCGCTGACTTCAAACAATACACGGCCCGGTAACACTTTTGCTGACCAGTGATCAACATTACCTTTACCTTTTCCCATCCTTACTTCCAGAGGTTTTTTGGTTACAGGTACGTCAGGGAAAAATCTAATCCAGACTTTTCCTTTTCTGTGAAGGTGTCTGTTTATAGCGATACGGGCAGCTTCGATCTGATTACCGTTAATAAGTCCGCGGCCCATTGACTGCAGGCCGAAATCACCGAAGTCGACTTTGTTATTGCTTTGAGCAATACCGGCCATGCTTCCGCGCTGTTTTTTTCTGTATTTCGAACGTTTGGGCATTAAAGGCATAGCTTATTTCTCCTTCTTTTCCTTAGGGTTGCAAATCCATACTTTAACCCCGATTTTTCCTGCAGTTGTATTTGCTTCCGCAAAACCGTATCCGACATTAGCTCTGATTGTATGAAGCGGGGTTTTACCCTCTTTATATTCTTCATTTCTGGCCAGTTCAGCACCGCCTAAGCGGCCGCCTGCTTTCACTTTAATGCCTAAAGCACCGCTGTCCATGGCTAACTGTATTGCTCTTTTCATTGCTCTTCTGAATCCCACTCTTCTTTCTAACTGGAGAGCGATATTTTCAGCAACTAGCTGAGCGTTTCTTTCTGGATTTTTGACTTCATGAATGTCAATTTTTATTTCGTGACTCTTTGCAATACTGCTGAGGCCGTTCTGGAGCTTTTCAAATTCACCTTTACGACTGGCGAGAATGCCAGGCCTGGCTGAATAAATATCTAAAGCTATTCTGTTTGAAGCTCTATGTATAACGACTCTTGATATTGCAGCATGTTTGAATTCTTTTTTTACATAGTTACGAAGCTTGAGGTCTTCATGGAGCCAAGAACCGAAGCTGGTTTTCTTAGCGAACCATTTAGAGTCCCAGTCTTTACTCGTAGCTACTCTGAAACTGATTGGATTAATTTTTTGTCCCACGTTCTTTCCCTTTCGTTACTTAATTTCGTTCGAAAGAACGATCCTGAAATTACTTGTTCTCTTAAGAATTCTGCCTGCCATTCCTCTTGCTTTTGGCCTAAAACGTTTCATTATAGGGCCGGCACCGACAAGCGCTTCCTTCACGTATAGACTTTCTTTGTCTAAGTCGTGATTATTTTCTGCATTAGCTATCGCTGAGCGTAGGGTTTTTCCTATTAAGCCTGCTGCTTTTCTTGGAGAAAGATCGACTACTCCAAGAGCATCTGCTACATTTTTACCTTGTAAAAGCCTTGCAACATGTCTTGCTTTTTCAGGTGAAATTCTAACAAATTTTGTTACTGCTACTACTTCCATTTTTTTTTAACCGTCTTTGTTATTTTGATTTTAATAATGAATTAAAATTCGACGAGCATACCCGGAGAAAGTTTTTTAAATTCTCCTTTTGTAACAGCTGCCGCGCTTATAAACTGCTTCACTGAAATTACTGTCGCCCTGGCGTTGTCTGCGTTCGGTATGACAAGTTTTCGCCCGGCTCTTATTCCGTCATATAAGCCGAGAGGTAAAATTAAAACTCTCAGTTTATCATTAATTTCCAGTATTCTGCAGCTTGTATTTTTTTTGACCGACGTTATGGAGTTAATATGAATTCCATACTGTTCGGCGGCATTTTTAAGCTCATCAATTCTGCACTCAATTTTTAACTTTTCATCATCAGGTATTGCTATATTATGTATTTTATTATTCAGATAATTGCAGCACCTTATGATTTTGTCAAGCAAGATATTACCTTCTTTTCTATTTAAATATACGGCATCAAGAAGGCTGCTGTTAATTTTACAGATGTGGTCTTCTTCATAACCGTCAGGGACTAATGCCTGAAGGTTTTCTGTTATCTTTAATTGAGTTCTATTGTTTTTTAAATTATTTAAAAGAACACTATACAACCTGTCGGACGATGTTCTTTCAGTATCAGAGACTGAAAATGCACTGCCGGCTGAGGCTGTTTTACCGGTGTCTGTATTGATCCTATCCGCCTGGGTAGAAAATATACAGACAAACGAAGCATAGAAAATACATAATATTTGTAGTTTTTTCCAGTTTAATTCAAAAAAAAACATATTTTTTTTAAGTATAGACAAAACAATAATGTTAATTTCAGTCTTAAGGGATTAAATAATTTAAGATAAATATTATTAAGATAATAAAGTATGTTCAAAATGCCAGTCAATTGCCAAAATATTTAGATGCAAGTTTTTTAAGGGCATATAATTGCTTAGGCGATAGTTTCTTTTTTGATTGATATTGTTTTAGCAGAGAATCATAAAACGTTTTATCATCATAGGTCCTTTTACCTTTTTTTTCAGGTTTTGCCCATCCACTAAAATTTTCAAAATTAGATAGAAGTTGTTCTATTTCTTCATTCCTGCTTTTTTCTTCTGGTGAAGTTTTACCGTTGGATCCGTAATCTTCTTCATTAATTTGTAAAATATTTTTTATTTCATCAAAATTTGAAATTTTATCTTTATTATTAAATAGAATCCTGCAGAAAACTTTTTCCTGTTTATCTGTAAAAGGCAAATTTTGTTTTGTCCTAACTTTCAGAGAATTGAAAAAGTCTTCTTCTTTAAACCTGTACGAATTATTAAATAAGAAGTTTTTTATTTCTTCATCTTTAAGGGAATTGATAGCTTTTGTCATTTTTTCTGTAATTTCTTTGTTTTCTTCAGCTTTTTTCTCATTCAGCTTTTTCTTTTCTTCGAACTGTTTTTTAATACGGTGAAAATCTTCAGTAAAATTAAATTTTTCAGATATTTCAGGAAGTTCCGGAATTTGGTCAATATATTTTACAGACAGCATGAGAAGAGACTCCCACTGTTTTTTTGACAGTTTTCCGTTTTTATCAAACTGCTTTTTCAGTGAAGTTAGAAAAGTTTTATCATTTTTGGCTCTGGTGGAGGAGGATGCTTTAGAAGGCGGATCCCATCTTTTTATTTTGTCAAGCTTTTCCAGAAGAGCTTTAACTTTTTCTTCTTCAGGGGCTTCCTTATATTTTGCGCTATCAAGCCATTTGATAAACCGGTTATAGAATTCCTGAAGCATATCGGTCCAGTTTTCATTACCCTCTTCTATTTTATCGAGTTTTTTTTCCATTTTAGCTGTGAAGCTGACATTAAACAGTGAGTCAAGATGTTCAATAAGAAAGTTATTTACATTGAAACCTAATTCTGTAGGTTTAAGTTTCCCTTTTTCTTTAACAGTATATTTTCTTTTCTGAATAGTGCTGATTATTGTTGCGTATGTAGACGGCCTTCCGATCCCGTTGGCCTCAAGTTCTTTTATCAGGGAAGGCTCCGTATAACGGGGGGGCGGTTCGGTAAATTTCTGTTCTTTGCTGATTTTGTCCGGAGATGCGGGGTCGCCGTTTTGGATCTCCGTAAGGAATTCTGGGCCCGATTCATTTTTGTCTTTTTTAGTATTTAACAATTTTTCATAACCGGGAAAAACTGTTACTGAAGAGACAGTCCTAAAAGTATATTCGGTATTGTCAGTTCCCGTCAATAAGGTATCCACTGTAGTTCTCGAAACCTTTGCCGGTGCCATCTGACAGGCGACAAAACGCTCCCAAATAAGCCTGTACAAATTGTACTGGTCGTTTGACAGATAGTCTTTTACTGATTCAGGAGTATTATATACATTAGTAGGCCTGATGGCTTCGTGTGCTTCCTGTGCGTTTGATTTATTTTTGAAAAAATTAGGTTTTTTCGGAACAAAATCGTTTCCGATAGATTCAGCTATAAAATTTCTGCATTTATTGACAGCTTCCTTTGAAAGAGTAAATGAGTCGGTTCTCATATATGTGATAAGTCCTGAAGACTGCTCGGTGCCTTCGTAAAGCTGCTGTGCTATCTGCATTGTTTTACCTGCGTTAAAACGCAGTGTAGTGCCGGCTGTCTGCTGAAGCGTACTTGTAATGAATGGTGCAGGGGATTTTTTTCTTACAATTTCCTTTTTAATATTTTTTATTGAACATAAATTACTGTTTTCAAGTGAATGATGAATCTTTTCGGCTTCATCCTTATTATTTATTTCAGTTTTTTTACCGTTTATATGAAAAAGTCTGGATGAGTATTTTTTTGTATTATCATTTTTCCATAAAAAATCCGCTGTGAAATTCCAATATTCTTTAGGTATGAAACTAAGTATCTCTTGTTCTCTTTCACAGATCATTCGAAGTGCTACGGACTGAACTCGTCCCGCACTTATATTACGCTTGATCCTTGACCACAGAAGCGGGCTTACCTGATAACCGACAAGTCTGTCCAGAATTCTTCGAGCCTGCTGGGAATCCACTAGGTTTTTGTCTATATCTCTGGGGGCATTAAAAGCATTTTTGATAGCATTCTTTGTAATTTCATGAAATTCGACCCTGTTGAATTCAGCATCTGTTTTTTGGGAAAGGGTTTCTTTAAGATGCCATGCTATTGCTTCTCCCTCTCTATCCGGGTCAGTTGCCAGATATATTTCGTCTGCATTTTCAGAGGCTTTTTTTAGGGAGTTCAGAGCCTTTGTATTGGAGATTATATATTTTGGGGAAAATTTGTTATTGATCTCGACTCCGAATGAATTTTTGGGAAGGTCTCTCACATGTCCCATTGATGCTAAAAGATTATAATTATTTCCGAGTATTCTAGATATGGTTCTGGCCTTTGCAGGTGACTCTACTATAACAAGTTTATTTCCCATATTTAAACTATCCTTAAATTTAATAAATGATTTCATAAAAAGTATTAATCTTTGCATTAATTTTCTTTTTTTCAATAATTAAAGTAAAGTTTAGATTAAAAAATAGAAAAATTAAAATTGTAATAAAAGTTTTAAAAAGTAATTTATATTAAAACCAAAGTTTAATAATTAGTGTTTAGTCAATGTCATTGAATTAAGGCAAAATTATTGGTTTTGCTACGTTAACGGAACCATCTGTCTTCGCTTGAAGCTATGCCAAGACACCGGGGGGACTGTCCCTTCCACCAAGTATTCTGTATTTTGTGGAGGGAATCAATCCCTTGTTTCCGAGTTTAGAATCCTTAATTCAACGGCATTGAGTGTTTAGTAACAGGATATACAGCAATGCTTGAAGGAAAAAAAATACTTGTTATAGATGAAAATAAAACTGACGTGGAAATAATAAAACTCCTGTTGAATAATTATGATGTAAAAGCAAAAGATAGGTATCCTAACGTTATAAGACATATTATACAGGATAAGCCTGATTGTATTCTTCTTGCATGTAATAAAGGGGACGAGAAAGAGTTTGATTTATTAAATGCTCTCAAAAAAGATGATTTCGGCAGAAAGATCCCGGTGATAATGCTTTCAGAATACGATTCATCCGGCTTTGCTTTTGATGTGATTCAGAACGGTGCAAGCGATTATTTAGTGAAAGGATATTTTTCAAAAAACAATCTTGTGAAATCTATTTTTCTTGCAATAGAAAGACAGAAACTGGTGAACACGGTTTATGAGCAGCAGAAGAAACTTGAAAAACTTTCAGTAATGGACGAACTTACCGGAATTAATAACCGCAGGTCGCTAATTGAGGAAATTGGAAAGAACATTGATATTTCAAAGAGATACAAGTTTCCTCTATCTGTAGCAATATGTGATATAGATGAATTCAAATCCATTAATGATGATTTCGGACATGTCGTGGGAGATATTGTCATAAAGGAAATAGCTTCTGTTATAAAATCGAGAATCAGGAAAGTGGATATAGCCGGAAGGCACGGTGGGGATGAATTTGTAATAGTATTTCCTAATACAACAGTTACCAATGCGGCAAGAACTTCTGATTCTATACGGAAAAAAGTACTGCAGGCCTGCCGCAATTCGGATAAATTTAATCAGTCTAAAATGTTTAATGACGATGAAGAGGAAAAAGTTTCCCCTCTGAATGTTACACTTTCAATCGGCGTTGCAGATTTTACCCCATATGTTAATATTGCAGATGACCTTATTGCAAGAGCAGATGAAGCGCTGTATTTTGCTAAAAAGAATGGGAGGAATATTGTTGCGTTTAAGTCTGAAGACGAAGATGTTCTGATATTTCCTAAAAAATAGAAAATAATTATTAACAGTTAATTAGACGGAGAAAAAAAATGATTAAGTTGACCTGGTACAGCCATGCATGCCTTATGCTTGAAACGAAAAGCGCAAAGATTCTTGTGGACCCTTTTATTACAGGCAATCCTTTGAGTCCAATAGATCCGGAGCGGTTAAAAGCAGATTATATTTTTGTATCTCATGGTCACGCTGACCATCTCGGAGATACAGAGTCTATTGCCCGGAACTGCAGTTCGACAGTTATCGCAAATCCTGAAATCAGCGGTTGGTTACAATCTAAAGGGATAGAAAAAATACAGCATATTCAGATAGGGGGAGCTGTAAAGTTCCCCTGGGGAAAAGCTAAGATGACATATGCCACACACAGTTCATCACTCCCGGACGGGTCATACGGCGGGAATCCCGGCGGATTTATATTTTATGTAGGAGACAAAAAAATTTATCATGCCTGTGATACAGGGCTTTTCGGTGATATGACTTTGATAGGAGAAGAAGGAATCGATATAGCTTTCCTGCCTATCGGAGATGCTTATACGATGGGAATAGAAGATTCAGTAAAGGCTGTAAATTTTATCAAACCGGATAAAGTTGTTCCGATTCATTACGGTACTTTCGAACTGATTAGCCAGAATCCGGAAGACTGGGGTGAACAGATCAAAAAAGAAACAGATTCCGAACCGGTTATTTTGCGCCCCGGAGATTCTATAAAATTATGAAAATAATTTTAACAAACTGCAGAATTATTTCTCCCGGCCTGGATATAAAAAACGGCACAATAGAAATTGTAGATGACAAAATAGTAGAAGCAACTTTTAGTACCGGCATCGAGTTTGAAGAAGACTGTAGAGTATATGATTTGGATGGGAAGACTGCAGTTCCCGGTTTTATTGATATTCATACACACGGAGCGGGCGGTTATGATTCAAGCAGTTGTACAGGAGAGGGGATAGAAAAAATTTCAGAACTTAAAATACGGGAAGGAGTAACAACTTTTTGCCCAACATTTCTTACAATTCCGAATAACCAGATGAAAAAATCGGCGGAAGCTGTTGAAAAGTATAAGACTAATAGAAAGTTTGCCAAGGTGTGCGGGATACATTTGGAAGGGCCGTATTTAAGCTTAAGTAATATTGGTGCGCAAAACCCCAATTTTGTAAGACCTCCCGACCTGAATGAAGTTCTGGAAATTGATAAAATAACAAAAGTTAAAATTGTTACTCTTGCTCCTGAAATTCCGGGGGGAGTTGAGTTAATTCAAGAACTGAAGAAGAGAGATATTGTTCCTTCATGCGGACACAGCGCTGCGGTTTACAGTGATTTTCTAAAAGCAAAAGGTTATGGTTTAAAACATTTAACTCATTTCTGTAACCAGATGACAAAACTTCACCATAGAGAAATTGGACTTGTCGGGGCTGGTTTACTTGATGATGATGTAATTATAGAAGTTATATGTGATAAAATTCATCTGATATCCGATATGATTCAGCTTGCTTTAAAATCCAGAACGGCAGATAAAATAGTTCTGATAACTGACAGTATGGCGGCGTCCTGGCTCGATGATGGAGAGTATGATCTTGGAGGACTGCCGGTAACCGTTAAAAATTCTGTTGCCACCCTTACAGAGAAAGGTAACTTAGCGGGAAGTACTTTAAAATATAATGCTGCTTTAAAAAATATCACTGAGATTTCGGATATTCCTTTATCGGAGTTAATAAAGATGACAGGATTAAACCAGGCCGTAAGTCTTGGATTGGAGAATGTCGGGAGGCTTGAAAAAGGGTATAAGGCGGACATAACTGTTCTCAATAAAAACTTTGAACCGGAAATGGTTTTTGTAGAAGGCGAGCTTAAACTTGAAGCCTGAAACAAAAAAGTTTTTTCAGCTCAGTATGAGTTCCCCGGCGTTAAAAGAACTGTGTGCACTGTTCAGGACTTACCGTAAATTCTTTCGAATCTTTTCGTAGCATTTTTTCGCTTCTGCTATTTTCCCTTTATTTTCTTTAAGCTTTTTATTGAGAAATGACAATAAATCGCCGGCATTTTTGTTCCCATTTTCTTTTGCAATTTTCAACCAGGCGTATGCATACGGATAAGATTGTTTAACATAGAGGCCATCGTAATAAAATAAGCTTAATCTTGCCTGAGAGTAGGCATTTCCGCTAACTGCACTTTTTTTGAACCAATTGAAAGATTTTCCCATGTTTTTTTTAACACCGTAACCGTTATAATACATATCGCCAATTTTAAATTGAGTACGGGGATCGTTAGTTTTTGCAGCAATTATTTTGTAAATCATTAAGGCCTTTTGATAATCCCTGCTTAGGTTTGTTCCGTTATAATAACTGTCTGCTAAAATATTCAGTTCTTTTATATCCATTTTACTAATAAACTTTTTAAAAAAACTTTCAGCCTTTAGATTGTTATTTTTAATTGCCTTATCGAGCCAGTAAAATGATTTAATGTATGATTTTTTAGTCCCCTTTCCGTAAAAGAATGCTTTTGACAAGTTAATTTGTGCATTAATATTACCATTTTTAGCACTGTTCCTGAACCAGTAAAAAGCATCTTCGTAATTTTTGACATCAGTAAGCATACAGCCTAAAAGGTTTTGCGCTTGTACATTGCCTCTGATAGCCGCTCTTTTACAACAATGTAAAGCACTTTGAATATTCTTCTCTGTTCCCTGTCCATGAAAATACATTTTTGCCAGGATATATATAGCATGGGAGTTGTTTTGGTTAGCTGCAGCTTTGTACCAGTGGAAAGCTTTTTTATAATTTTTGTTTAGGTAATTTCCATTATAATAAGATTTTGCTAATTTCAAAATAGCATCAATATTCTTTTTTGTTGCAGATATTTTATATATCTGATAAGCTAATTTTTTATTTTTCGGAAACGGTTTTGATCCATCTTCAAGTTTTTCTGCAATCCTGAACAGATTTTCCCCTTTTATTTCATTTGTGATTTTAGATAACAAATTATCTGTATCGGGTTTGCCCTGAGTAATTGCTTTTGTTAGTAAGATAATTGCCCTGTTTAAATTTTTTTCTACATGCTGTCCAAGGAAAAACATTTTTGACAGCATGTATTCACCATTTTTATTATTTAAATGTTTATACAGCTCAAAAGCTTTTTTATAATTTTGAGTAAGTTCTTTACCTGAATAATACATATCTGCAATTTGTAAGATCACTTTAGGAGGCATATTTTTAAGATATTTAATAAAAATTGAATTCAGATCAGTATTTTCATTTTTTGCAGATTCATCTAAGTAGTAAAATGCTTTAATATAAGATTGTTTAGTTCCTCTCCCATAAAAATAAAAATTTGATAGTTCAATATATGCACGGGTAGTTCCTGCTGCACTTTTCTTAAAACATTTAAATGCTTTTTTATAATTTTTTTCTACACCCTGGCCTTTAGAGTCCATAATACCGACCATGTACTGAGAGTGTGAATCTCCTTTTTCTGCTGCTTTTAAATACCATTCATAAGCAAGTCTGTAAGAATTAGCAGTACCATATTTCCCATAATAATATATGTTTCCTAACAGCTTAATACTCTGCAGATACCCTTTTTCCGCCGATAGGGTGATCAGTTTTATCGGGTCTGAATAATTACTGACAGATTTTGGATTTTGTTCATTTAAACTTTTTTCAGCAATATCATAAAGTTCTTTTCCTGACAGTTCCACCAGTACTTTTTCATAAAAAAGATTCGTTTTTTCTTTATTACAGAATTTCTCTGCTTTTTCTATATAGTAAAAAAATTTCGTAATATCTTTTGAAGTACCGATTCCGTAAAAACTCATTTTAGCCAAATCAAAATATGCTTTTTTACATTTTGGTATACTTTTAACATACCAATCATATGCCATTTCTTTGTCTTTAACTGCCCCGTGGCCATTGGCATACATATTGCCTGTTAAATATTGTAAATATGCGTCGCCTGCTTCAGCCCCTTTTAATGCCCATTCAAATGCTTTATAATAATTTTTTTTAAAACCTCCTTTTCCGAAATAATATCTTTTAGCTAAAGTCCTTAAAGAATTAATGTTTCCTGCTTTAGCTTTTTTCAGTAAAGTTTTCCGTTGAAGTTTTATTGGGATTTTAACATTTAAAGGGGCGGTTTTAGTTGTTTTTTTATTTGAATTCAGGAGGATCATGAGAACTCCTGAAATTATGAAAATAAAAGCTATTCCTCCTATTATAAGCAAAAGCATTTTATTTCTGTTTGAAGATTTTAACTTTTGAATAGTATTATCAAAGTTATTGTCATATTCTGGGCGTTTCTCTGTTAAGTTACGGAAATCATCATGTTTAGTATGTTCATTTTCGTTTTTGCCGTTTATGGAAACTTCTTGTTGAGCAAAATCTTCTAATGGAATATTTTTATTCTGTGTTTGTTTTTTTAATTCATGATTACAGCCGGGGCATTGACCTTCAATCCACTGGGTATTTGTGAGATTTTTTTTACAGTTCGGACACTGATAGGGTATATAGATTATAGCAATAAGAGCCGGTATGGAAAAAAACCCTCCGATTATTCCCCATATAACAGGATTGCGGTTTTTCTGTTTTGCAAAATAACCAATGATTATTCCAAAAACAAACCAGGAGAGAAGTAATATTAAGGAAATATATGGATTTTTGAGGTATAAACTCCATATTAAAAACAGGAATCCAATAATGATACTAAGGAGTGATATTCCTATAAGGTTTATAAGGCAGGCTTTTAAATACGTTATCCGAACGTTTTGAGGGTCTTTAATTACAATTCCTATAATCGCAGCAGAAACAAAAAAATCTACAATAGCTGGAAGTATGATCGCAGCATCACAGATAGACGTAAAAGGATTATACAGGAGTAAAAGTAAGTTCATATCGCACAATGTAGTAATTATTAAGAAAAAGAAGAGACCAGTCAAATAGCTTGTTGTACATGAGAAAAAACAGGCGAGATAAGCATGCCTGAAAGATGGGATAAATTTACATACCCAGTATGTTGCTATTCGAAGAAGAACTGCACCCAGTAAAGAACCAACTACAGATATAACGAGAAAAATAGCTAATCTATTTAAAATTAATTCAATCATAATATTGATGATAACAATTACTTTCACTAAATAAAGAGAAAGTTATCCAAATTTTTTAATTTATTATTTTTTAAGTAATTTACAAAGTTTTTTCTGATAGTTCTCTGTCAAGAATAATTTTATGAGGCTTAATGTCGAATTCCTGGAATTTTTTTATAAGATTGGTCCTTATTTCATGTTTCAGCTGCCATGCGGCGGCGGGAGAGTTTGCCCATGCGGCAATCCAGCACATGACACTTTCTTTATTTGTTTCATATACCCAGAATTTCGGCTGTTCATGTCCTGCAAAGTACCTGCTGGATTTGGCAGATTCAATTGCAATTTCTTCTATGGTTTTTATATTCGAATCGTAAGATATAAGGAATTCTACATGTGCCCACTGATAGTTATCGGACAAAGTACAGTTAGTAAAATCTTTAGTGAGCATAGTGCTGTTTGGAATCAGATATCTTCTCCAGTTCCAAAGCTTTATAATAGTGTGGCTAATAGTCAGATCTTCGACAGTTCCATAACTTTTATCGATAATTACAGTATCCCCTATTCTAATTGACTTGGAAAGGCTCAGAACAACCCCGGAAATCATGTTTTCAATGAATGGCCTGGCGGCAACACCGATTATTACACCTAATGTACCAATGAAAACAGATATAAGTGTTGCCGGAATCTGATTGAGAAAGGGAAAAATTAAAAAAACAGCCCATATGATAATAATTAAAACAATAAAAGACTTTTTGATAATAGAGAAATTTAAGTCTACTGTCCCCAGGGCCGCTTCCTTTGCATCAACCAGAGGTTCATTAAGCGGTGTAGTAGTTTTAATTGCTTCGAATCTTTTTAAAGACTTAATTCGATTTCGTTTTTTTCTTTCAACAATATTAATCCAGTGCATCAGGAGCCATATTAAAATCGGACCGCAAATGCCGACTATTATGATATAGACAAATTTTACATCATTTAAAAAGAAGGACATGATAGATATCTATTTGTTGGTTTTTTTAATAACATTTAATAAAATAATAATTTCACTGAGTTTTATAACCAAGATATTTAAGGAAAGTTATAAACTGCTTCAAAATAAATTGGTTGCAAAATATTAAGCCTTTCTGTACGACAATAAATCATTATATGGTTAAAGATTGTTTTTGCAATGAATTTTAACTAAAGTTTCCGGTTTCAAGTTTCTCTCTAATTGAGCTAAGCCAAAGAGCTGATTTTAATTTTTGTATTTTTTCTGCTGTTTCTATGCTTTAAAGATAATAGAACCTGAATTCATCTCTTTCTTCATCAGGTAAAGGCACGAGTCTTGTTGTTGGATATTCAGTAAGCACGACGGCTGAGATTCCGAAAGTATAATCCTTAATACAACGGCATTGAGTGTTGCTTATCACCCCCTGTCTACTATGGGGCGGCTGTGAATTTTCATTTTCATTAGCGCTTAACGCCTAAAAAACTGATACAATGTTTCCGAAAATGCCTTTTTTTGGACGTTTTACGATTTTTCTGAAAAAATCCGATACTACAGCATCGAAATATTTCAGAAAAAAGCCAAAAACCGCCTCAAAATAATAGGCCGCAGAGCATGAAACCTTTTCGTGGACCGTCTAACTATCACTACCGCCTAGTACGCCGGCACGAAGCAGGAAGTAAAGGAGTGTAAGCAGCGCACTTACAGCAGCAGCGACATATGTGAGAAAAGCTGCATTAAGAACCTCGCCAGCCTGTTCAGATTCCTGTTGTGTCACAATTCCTGCACTTACCATATTTTTTTTTGCACGGGCGCTTGCATCCCATTCGACGGGGAGTGTGACTACTGAGAAAAGAACAGACACACTGAAGAGTATCGCGCCGAGAAGAATCAGTTTAGCTGACATGAAGAAACCTGCTAAAATAAAAATGTATGAAATGCTTGTGCAGAAATTAGTTGCGGGGACCATCATTGTCCTGAGTTTTAACGGTGCATAGGCCTTTGCATGCTGTAGAGCGTGTCCGGCTTCATGACATGCGACGCCTATAGAAGACAGACTGTTTCCGTTGTAAACATCGTTTGACAGATGCAAT
Source organism: Victivallales bacterium (assembly GCA_021733985.1). Taxonomy (GTDB): domain Bacteria; phylum Verrucomicrobiota; class Lentisphaeria; order Victivallales; family GWF2-38-69; genus JAIPJT01. Next base: position 20,323 of record JAIPJT010000007.1, read on the forward strand.
GTTTTGTCCGCGGGGTTGTAATGGTCAGATAAAAAACCGTTAGTCATTTCAATTTTTACATCATAGATTCCGGAAGAGTTGAGCATTCGCCGCGCGGCCGAAGCGCCCGAGACCCTTGTAGAAGCTGCTACTTTAGAATATTTGGCAAATGTTGATTTTGTATAAAATGAAGCTGCCATAGCAAGCAGAAGCCCCGGGAGGGCAAACAACAGATAAGCTGGGTCAAACCATATAAAAGGCATTTTTAATCCTCCTTTTCAGTTAAAAAGTGTTTAAAACAGAATTCAGTAGAAAATAATATATGAATACCTACGGCTAATTCCAGTTTAAACGTTGAATATGCTTAAAAGTTTTGAAATAAAGCAAAGCTCATTAGTTTCGCATCAACTTTATCTCCTTCATTTTCTGCGTTCTGGAGGAATTCTGTCAGTTTTCCTATATCCTCAGCGTAGACCTCTATATCTTCTGTCGGTTCGTTATTCTGCTGAGGATTTTTGTTTTGTACAGCTGTTTCATCAACTACAACAAATGCAATAGAGACTGTTTCATCTGTCAACCCTGGTGTATTGTAAACAGGTTGTGTCAGGCTGATGATTCTGCCGCAGTAACCAGTTTCTTCATATAATTCCCTTAGTGCTGCAGTTTCGGCACTTTCGCCATCGTCTATTAATCCGGCGGGAAATTCAAATATATAACTCTCTACAGGCGGTCTGTACTGTCGAATTAAAATAACTCTCTCAGAAGGTTTCAGTTTTGCTATTATTACAACTGCACCTCTGTCCTGAGTTCTCTTTACATATTCCCATTTTCTGATGTTTCCTTCTATATCACGGAATACAATTTTCTCAAACTGTAGCCATTTCCCTTTGTAGACCGTACTGCAATTTAGGGTTTCAGGAGTATTTTTCACTTTTTTCAGCCCTTTTTTTGTTTTTTTAAAAATATTCAGACTTGATTTTATAAACACTGGACATTATTATTAGCCAGTGAAAAGTTCAATCTAATCAAATTGATTTCTCCAGATTTCCGATTTATAAAATATCCTTTATATTTATCTTATACAAAAAATCTTTATTTTTCTACTATAAATGGCTTCCAACTACCTGAAAATTGGTTTAACCGGCGGAATAGGCTGCGGGAAAAGTACTGTGTCGGACTTTTATAAATCGTTAAACTGTATAATTGTTGACACAGATAAGATATGTCACGAAATCTATACAGCTGATCCCGGTTTTAAAAAAGAAGTTTTCAGACAATGGGGAGATAAGGTTTTAGATGAAAACAATGAAATTTTGAGGAAAGAGATAGCAAAAATCGTTTTTAATGATAAAAAAGAATTAAAATGGTTGAATAATTTAATCCATCCGCTAATTTTAGAAAAAGCTGAAAGTAAAGTTAAAAACGCTTCTTCCGAATTCAATTTTATCATCTTCGATGTTCCTCTTTTGTACGAGGTAGGATGGGAAGATCTATTTGAAAAAGTTATCTCTGTCTGGTCTCCGCAATATTTACAGCAAAAAAGGCTTAGAAATCGTAACTGGAGCATCCGGGAAATAGATAACAGAATTAGGGTTCAATATTCAAATGATTATAAACTCGCTAAGGCTGACTACGGGATTATTAATTCAGGCTCTTTAAATCTGCTGAAACAACAATGTAAATTTATATTTAAAAAATTAATGAGGTTATTATGACTGACGATGAAAAAGAAAGCAAAAATACAGTAGTAAAAACAGATCGAACGAAAGAGGTAAAACCAAAAAATTCAAAGGAGTCTACACCTCCATCCGGTAATAAGGAGATCCAGGAATATACCACTGAGGGGCACTCTGGATATACAAATACTAACAATAATGGGAATAAGCCGTCATACAGCAAAACCGATTACAGAAAAAAAGGGAAAAGTGATAAACCGAGAAAAGAAAACGGCAAAAAGAATCTACCCAAAAAAGATGAACATCATTACCGCGATAAAACAGCACCCAGCCTGGACCTTGCCGAACTGCAGTCTAAAACTATGCGTGAACTTGCGGCTATGGGTAAAGAACTTGATATACTCGGAATAGGCACACTTGGGAAGCCGGAACTGATTTTCGAAATACTGAAAGCCAATGCAGAACAGAACGGATTGATGTACGGTAGCGGACATTTAGAAATCCTTCCTGACGGATTCGGATTTCTAAGGTCGTTACACTACAGCTACCTCCCGTGTCCTGAAGACATTTACATGAGTCCATCTCAAATCAGAAGGTTTTCACTGAAAACAGGGGATTACATTACTGGACAGATAAGGCCGCCGCGCGAAAAAGAGCGATTTTTTGCAATGCTGAAAGTGGAATCAATTAATAATGAACCCACAGAAAAGAAAAAAGAAATTATACCTTTTAAGTCGCTGTCTCCATATTTCCCTACAAAAAGGCTCGTTCTTGAAAAAGAACCAAACGAATTAAGCACTAGAATTGTTGACCTGATAACACCTATAGGTAAGGGACAAAGAGGGCTTGTTGTGGCACCGCCGCGAACAGGAAAGACTGTCCTGCTTCAGAAAATGGCAAACAGTATACTTACAAACAACCCGGAAGTATATCTTATTGTACTGCTGATCGATGAGCGCCCTGAAGAGGTTACAGACATGAAGAGATATGTTGATGCTGAAGTAATTTCATCAACTTTTGATGAGCCTCCTGAAAGGCATGTGCAGGTTGCTGAAATGGTGATAGAAAAAGCGAAACGCCTTGTCGAATATAAATGTGATGTAGTTATTCTGCTTGACAGCATTACACGTCTTGCAAGGGCGTATAATACTCTTCAGCCTCATAGCGGTAAAATACTTTCAGGTGGGGTAGATGCCAATGCTCTGCATAAACCTAAGCGCTTTTTTGGTGCAGCAAGAAATATTGAAGAAGGCGGAAGTCTTACTATTTTATCCACAGCCCTAATTGATACCGGAAGCAGAATGGACGAAGTTATTTTTGAAGAATTCAAAGGTACCGGCAATATGGAGCTTCACCTCGATAGACATCTTGTAGATAAACGAATTTATCCGGCTATAAATATTGAAAAGAGCGGTACGAGAAAGGAAGAACTTCTTCTCCATCCGGATGAATTAGAAAAAGTATGGGCCCTGAGGAAAGCGCTCAACGAGGTGCCGCCTGCTGAAGCTATGGAATTAATATTAAGTAAGATGAAAAAAATTAAAACTAACATTGAATTTCTCATTACCTTGAACTTATAATAACAGTATTTGACATTTATAAGCAGAAAAAACATCAAATTAAAAAAAAACAAAAATGGAGTATTAAAGAAAAATGGATACTGTAGTATGCCCTTATTGCAACAGTGAGGTTGATGTTTCTTTAGTCGAAGCAGAAGAAGGCTGCTGCCCGGAGTGCGGATCGGTAATAACTCCTTCGTCCATCTTTGGGAATCCTTACGAGGATGCTTATGAAGATAACTATGATGGTGAAGACGATGTTTTCGAAGATGATGAAGATTTCCTTGATGCACTGGATGAAGATGATGAGTTTATGGATGATATAGATAAAGATGGTGATTTCTAATTTCTGTTGTTTCATGCAGCAAATTAAAATTGATGTATATGAAAAAATTTCTCCAAATAATTTTTATAGCGCTTTTGGCTGCGCTTGCTGCAATTTCTGTAGCTCTAATATTTCCTGCATTCCATAAATACAAAACGATGAAAACGAGACAGCAGGAAGTAACTGAAGAATTGAATAAACATAAAAATCAATGTATACAACTGAGAAGAGAGCTGCATAGCTTAGAGAACAATACAAAGAAAATTGAAAAAATAGCCAGAGAAAAATTTAATTACTGCAAGCCTAAAGAAAAAATTTATAAATTCAATAAAGAAAAAATAGACTGAAAGAAAGAAAACTCATGAATTTAAAAGGAAGCAAAACTGAAAAAAACTTACTGACAGCCTTTGCCGGTGAGTCCCAGGCAAGAAACAGGTACACTTATTTTTCAGGCAAAGCCAGGAAAGAGGGGTTCAGACAGATAGCTGAAATTTTTGAAGAAACTGCAAATCAGGAACGTGAACACGCAAAAAGATTATTTAAATTTTTACCGGGCGGAGAAGCCGAAATTTCAGCTTCTTTTCCTTCAGGTAAAATAGAAGATACAATCTCAAACCTTAAAGCTTCTGCCGGCGGTGAACATTACGAATGGACGGAAATGTATCCGGGTTTCGCAGAAACAGCACGAGAAGAAGGTTTTGAGATTATTGCTAAAGCTTTTGAATCCATTGCAGTGGCCGAAAAACAACACGAAAGGCGTTATCTTGCTCTTGCTGAAAATATAGCCGAAGGTAAAGTTTTCAAAAAAGATGATACGGTTACATGGCGCTGTTTAAACTGCGGTTACATTCATGAAGGTACCGAAGCACCTGAAATTTGTCCTGCATGTGCGCATCCTAAGGCTCATTTCGAATTACTTAAAGAAAATTATTAACTTGAAGTTATATTAAAAGCAGTTATAGATTTGTATTAAAAAAGGATAAGCATTGACAGCTTATCCTTTTTTATATTCATATACTTGGTGATTAAAAACCTTCATTATTAAACCAAATCAATTTATATACTTCTTGAAATCTTCAATGATGTTACAGTCGGTTCTTTGAGAATACTCCCTTAAAAATATATTAAACTGCAGCAGCCGTTCTTTAAGCTTATCATCAATAACATGTTCTAATTTGCATGCTGTATTTTCTGAATATCCAGAGTCAAACCCAAGGATATTCCTGAAAAAATCAGAAAAAACCTTATGCCTTTTATCAAGTAATTCAGCAATTTTCCTACCTTTAGATGTCAGAGTTACAGGTTGTCGGTGCTTATGATTTACCAGATTGAGTTCTTCAAGATGGCGCAATGCTTCTGTAACAGTAGGCATACTGACATTCAGCCTGTTTGCAATATTTTTCACATGAGCATGAGAATGCTCTTCAGAAAGCTCATAAATTACTTCAATATAGTTTTGCTGGGCTTCTGAAAGTTTATTAACCATACTAAATAAGTATCCTATGCTGTTTATCTTTTTTTTCTGAATTTACGGATATATTTAAAACAGGCATATACAACTATTATAATTCCTGCAATTATTATATCGTATTCTTTTGTTTTAAAAAAGAAACTTTCTATGGCGTGTCCGAAACAGAAACCGAGGAACACAAGCAGAACTGTAATAATTATGACGGCTATAATATCATAGATAAGGAATTTTATTTTATTATATTTTAGTAAACCTATTACTATTGGAGCAATAAACCTGAATCCCGGTATTAATCTTGAAAACAGTATCACTGAAAAAGGTGATCTGTTAAATTTTTCCTTTATTCCATTAATCGTTTTTTCATTATCGACTTCTTTATTTTTATTTTGACGTTCTTTTTTGATGAAGAAACCGCCAAAATAGAAAAGCAGCTGACTGATAATAAATCCCCCAATGAATGCACAAATGATGACCATAGGTATTTCAAGTACACCGTGATGTGCTAATATGCCGGCAGCAAAGATAACGGCGTTGCCAAGTATTATTACAGCCAACGGGATTGCGTAATATCCATATTCAGCTATTATTTTTTCTATAGTCATAAAAACGAGTTATTGAAGTTTTATTTGTAATAATTAAAAGAAAAGTTCCTTATATAAACAGATCCCATATCCAGCTTCTCTTTAATTTGATCGCTTTAAAGGGGCAGGTTTCGATACAGCACATGCATAATATGCATTTTTTGTTTTTTACTTTGTATTTATTATTTTTTTTATAAATAGCCGACTGGCTGCATTCTTCCATACACTTACCGCATTTTACACATTTTTTGCTGTCAATTTTTGGGCGGCAGGATGTAATATAAGAGACAATGAAGAAAAGTTTTTCCGGGATTTTATAGAAAACATCCGAGAGAAATGCTTTTTTTGCCTTCAAGGCTTTAATCGTGTGCCATGCGTCGCCTGTTTTTTCTATCCTGTCACTGTCAATAATGCCAAAACCTGCTTTAGCGGCTTCTTTGATTATTAGTATATCTTCCGGTTTATAACCGTAAACAGAGCAAGCTGCGGCGTCGACAGCAACTCCGTCTTTTCCAGCAAGTATAATGCCGGTCTGAACGGGTTTGCCTGTATTGGGACCTTCTCCTTCCATGGACTCAACTGCATCCATAAGAACAAAATCCGGCTTTAATGTATCGTAAAGTTTTGCTATGAATTTTGACATTTTTCGTGGAGAAGGATGCGTGCCGTGAAAGTGAGTTTTTGCTTTCCCTGGAATCATGCCGTAAGTATTTTTCACAGCTCCTGTTATTTTTGTTAATAGATGTGTCTTGAGTTTTGGGACTGATATTACGGCATCAAAATCATCTATTTCTTTAAGTACAGGTATGACGAGGTCGTTATCTATAGTTACTGTTTTTGTATTTTCAAATGCAAGAAGTTGTACATTTTCTGTTCTGGCTAAATCAGACATCCCGGTAATATCCCAGAGCTTTTTCCAGTCGTGAGAACCGGCAGGGCTGTCGCCGATTGTAATGTCTGTTATATTAACGGACTTTAAATAATGGATTAGTCCTTTGATTACGGAAGGATGGGTTGTAACTGCATTTTCAGGGCTTTTAGCGGTTAATAAATTCGGATTGATCAATACTTTGGTTCCGGGTTTGATCTTTTTCGGCAAACCGCCTGAGGCTGTAATGGCTTTTTTAACTTTATCGATAACTGTTGCAGGGTTGTAGTTATCACAGTATAAAGCTGATACGATTGTTTTTTGTGTATTCATATTATTACTGGTAATTTTTAATAGTTTAGATATGTTTATGTATAATATTATATACCAGAAATTAAGATTTATCGAATATTACTTTTATTATAATTAAAACAAAATAGTATGCAGATAACAATATATAAGATTGAAAAGAAAGGTAAATATTATTACCTGAGAACTAATGACTCTGATAAAACTTTGAAAATTCTTTCAGAAGTATGTGAGGAATATTTTTTAAGAGCTGGGAAAAGGCTGGATTCAGTTAAACTTCAGGAAATTTTAAAAAAAAATGAGTATAGGTTATGTATGAATACTGCGCTTGACATCCTGAAAAGAAGAATTCACAGCGAATATGAGCTTAAAATTAAACTTAGTAAAAAGTTCAGGAAATATTATGTAGATGAGGTTATTGATAAATGTCACGAGCTTAATCTGCTTGACGATAATTATTATACAGAATGTTATATTCAGGAACTCAAAAATCGTGGCTGCGGCAGTTTTAAAATCTTTTTAGCACTGAAACAGAAAGGTATAGATCAGGAATTAATAAATAAATTTAAAGATATTATTAGTAATAAAAACGAGGAGGAGGAAAGAGCGTTAGAGCTTTCAGAAAAAAAACTTAATATGTTAAAAAATATTCCAGAAGAGAAGAAAAAAAATAAACTTTTCAGGTATCTTATCTCAAAAGGGTTCTCATATGAAACGGCTTACACTGTTTTAAAGAAAGTAATGGATGAATAAAAATAAATACAATTCGAAAATAAATATTAAAAGGTTATATTTAATGAAATATTTAAATTATACTGATTATATACAGGTTATATGAAAAAGAGAGTAGACAAAAATAATATCAGAAATTTTTCTATAATTGCACATATTGATCATGGAAAGTCTACCTTGGCAGACAGGATTCTTCAGGCGACTTTTTCTGTTAATGAGCGCGATTTTCACGATCAGATTCTTGATGATATGGATCTGGAACAGGAGAGGGGAATTACAATCAAATCACATCCTGTCAGGATGAATTATGTCAAAGAAAACGGTGGAGAATACGAACTTAATTTAATCGATACTCCCGGACATGTGGATTTTTCTTATGAAGTAAGCAGGTCACTTGCGGCATGTGAAGGAGCACTATTACTGATAGATGCTGCACAGGGAGTGCAGGCTCAAACTGTGGCCAATGCTAAACTGGCTATGCAGCAGAACCTTGTTATAATCCCGGTTATTAATAAAATAGACCTCCCTGCTGCAAATATTGAAATGTGTTATGAACAGCTCGAGGAAATCCTCGCAATACCTAAAGAAGAAGTATTGCTTGTCAGTGCAAAAGACGGTACCGGTGTAACAGCAGTACTTCAGGCTATTGTAGAACTTATACCCCCTCCGGAAAAGCCGTACGGAGTGAAAGGTACTAGCGCACTGATATTTGATTCAAATTATAATGCCTACAGGGGAGTGGTAAATTATATAAAAGTCGTAAGCGGGTATTTGCGGAAAGGACATAAAATACGCCTGTTCAGCAATGATATAGAAAGTGAAATCAAAGAGGTTGGTTATTTTAAACTGGGAATGAATGCTTCTGAAAAACTTAATGAAGGCTCTGTAGGTTATATTATAGCAAATATTAAATCGCCGGGCGACACAAAGATAGGAGACACTTTAACCAGGATTGATGACATCAGCAGTAAACCGCTGCCCGGTTTCAAGGAAATAAAGCCGATGGTATTCAGCGGAATTTATCCGGTGGATACTGCTGATTATGAACAGCTGAAGGCCAACATGGCTAAACTGCAGCTTAATGATGCGGCATTTGATTATCAGGCAGAAAGTTCTGTAGCACTGGGATTTGGTTTCAGATGCGGTTTTCTCGGCCTGCTTCATATGGAAATTGTTCAGGAAAGGCTGAGAAGAGAATATAATATGGATATTATATCTACATATCCGAGCGTAATATATTATGTTTACCTGAAGGATGGAAAACTTGAAAAAATTGATAACCCGATAAATTTGCCTGATGTCACAAAGATTGACCGGATTGAGGAACCTGTAATTAAGGCTGATATACTGTCACCCAACGATTATATAGGAGAAGTAATGAATCTTGTTATGACCAAACGAGGTGAGTGTACGTCAACAGAGTCCGTCGATGGTAATCATGTTATGATTGAGGCTGTTATTCCTTTACATGAAATTCTTATAGACTTTCATGACAAACTTAAATCTGTAACCAGAGGCTACGGAAGTCTTGATTATGAATCGTTTGGTTATCAGAAGGCTGATTTAGTTAAAATGGATATACTTATTAACGGAGAATCTGTAGATGCCTTTTCATCAATTGTTCATAGGGATATGGCTGAGTCACGCGGAAGACAGATAGCTGAAAGGTTAAAAGAGGTTATACCTCAGCAGATGTTCCAGGTGCCAATACAGGCTGCTGTCGGGGGAAAGGTTATTGCAAGAGAGACTATTAAACAGTTAAGAAAAAATGTACTTGCTAAATGCTACGGCGGCGATGTTACACGGAAAAGAAAGCTGCTTGAGAAGCAGAAGGCGGGAAAAAAGAAAATGAAGCAGATTGGCAAGCTTAATGTCCCGCAGGAAGCTTTTGTTGAAGTGCTGAAAACATCTAAATAATGAAGGACTTTATTAGGTCTTAGACAATACAATAGAGTCTGAAATCTGTGGTCTGTGATTGAAAAGTGCTAATGTCAAAAAAATTTAATTGAATTACTTAAAACTAAATCCTAACATTATATTATACCCAAAACGATTTGGTTTATTTATCCATCACACCATACGGTATGACCTGTATCGAATGATAAGGTCGATATATAAAGTGTATGTCCAAGTTCATTTACGAAGGACAAAAACCATAAAATCGCATACGCTTGTGTATACTGTGGATAACATTTTTGTGTAACACCCGAATTATCTAAAAAAAACAGAACGAAAGGGATGCTGAGAGTGTTTAATTTTTTGAAAAGCAAAAATAAAAAGGAAATCAGGACTTTTCAAAAGCATATTAAAAATGTTCTGATTCGCGATGATGATATTCTTTCCCTAAAACAGAAAGAAAACTTAGACGGAATTATAGGGGATCTCGAGAGTCTTTACAGGAAACCTTCACCCGATAACAGAAATGTTTTAAAAGCTGAACTCTCAAAAATCAGGAGCAGATATGAGCTTGTGCTGCCTCCTAAAGGGTTGAAAATCTTACGGGAGTACACAGAGATATTCATAGTCGCCCTTACAGTGGCGTTTGGGGTCAGGGCATTGTTTGTACAGCCTTTTAAAATACCGACAAGCAGTATGCAGCCTACACTTTTCGGCATCCATTATATAAAGAAAAATGTTGTTCCTGACTTTCCGCAGCCGATCAATTTTGCTTTATATTCTACTCAGAGAGCAAAACTTAAAATAGAAAGGAGCGGTGAGCTTGAGGGAGCCTATCCCGTTGAAACAAAATTCTTTTTTCCCTGGACTCCATTTAATATTGGGGGAATAAAGTATGAAATGCCGGGGTCGCCGTCAAAAGTAGCTCAATATGTCTTCAATAACGGAAGCAGAAAATATTTTGAAGCCGGTGAAACAGTCTGTGACGGATGGCTTTCTCAGGGAGATCATTTATTCGTAGACCGCCTTTCTTATCATTTTTCACCTCCGAAGCGCGGAGATATTGTGATTTTTACAACTGAAAACATATATAATGATGCAAGTGGAGAACCTCTTACAGACCATGGATTTTACTATGTTAAACGTCTTGTCGGTATGCCGGGCGATATGTTGAAAATAGATGGAAACGGATTGGTAAAGCTCAAAACTGCAGGAACTAACAGGTTCAGACCAATAACGGATTTTGGAAAAGTTTTCAGAAAAATATTCTCAAAAAAAGGCGGTTATCAGGGATACTGGGCTGTGGGGAGGCTTATGGAAGGCAAAACAGTAAAAGTACCTGAAGGACATTATTTCATGCTGGGGGATAATACTTCAGTAAGTGCTGACGGAAGATACTGGGGATTTGTACCCCGCGCAAATATTGTCGGAAAACCACTGTTTGTTTTTTGGCCTTTTTCAAGGAGGTGGGGGTTACCTGACTCACAGCCGCCGATAAATGTACCGACAACTATAACTGAATCGAGCATAATTCCTCAAATGCGGCTCCAGTAAATGTATTATAATTATGAAAGAGAAAACAAAAACTACTGATAATGCTTTAAAGAGAAAAAATGAAGTATTTAAGATAAGCAGAATTTATTTTGGATTTCGTTGTTTAGCTGCTTTAGTATCCGGAATGCTGATGATTTTGGCTTTTCCATGTTTTAACTTTTCCTATCTTGCGTGGATAACAATTATTCCATTATATATTCTGGTTTTTGACTTAAACTGGAGAAGGGCTTTTGTTATCGGTTTTTTGTGGGGGTATGCCTGGAGCGTTGCTTCCACAATATGGCTGAGAAATATTGAAACTTTCATACCGTTTGCTATCTCGTTTATTCTGGCTTTTTTTTATGCATTCTGGGCTGTCGCTGTGCCTGTAGTAAGACGATATTTATTTGTGCCCGGATATATTCAGCTTAAGGGTTATAATGAAGAATGCAGTTATCTGAAAAGTAATTCTTTTGCTTTTAAAGAGATTGTGTTTACTCTCTGTCTGTCATGCTTGTGGTGTGTAATCGAATGGGTTAGAACATGGATATTTACCGGACTTCCGTGGAATTTGCTTGCAATAAGCCAGTGGCAGCAGCTGGCTATTATTCAGATCGCTTCAGTTACAGGAATTTACGGAGTAAGTTTTATCCTTGTGTTTATGAATTTAGCAATAGCTGATACAGGAATTGCTGTTTACAAAAAAATAAAACATAATCAGGGGGATTCGGCCTTCCGTTTTGTGCCGCTATCATTATACATTTCCATAATGCTGATTTTAGCTGCATTTCATTTTGGTATAAACAGGGCGGGGGATTTAAGAAAAAAAACTCCGGAGACAGTTTTAAGAGCTGCGGTAGTACAGGGAGACATACCGCAATGTCGTTTTTTCAATGCTGAGGAGGCAATGTTTGCGTTAAAGACATATACTAACCTTTCCGAAAAAATACTTCCTTCTAAGCCGGATATTCTTATATGGCCCGAATCGGCTGTACCTCAGTCTCTGCGCGGAAGCAGTTATTTATCTTATGAATACAGAGAAAATATTGAAGAACTGACAGATAAATTTCATATTCCGATACTTTTGGGTACTACTGATTACGAATTCGACAGTTCAGATAAGTTAAAATTTTATAACAGTGCATATTTAATTAACAAAAACGGTGAATTTGTGAAACGTTACAATAAAATGCACCTTGTGCCGTGGGGGGAATATACACCTTTTGAAAATATTTGGCCGGTTTCTCCGATTTATCCATGGATTAAAGAAAAATTCGGGATGGGGCGGTCTTGTACTCCGGGCACTGTAAATACTATATTTAAACTTAAAAAAAATGTTAATGCTTCTGTTTTAATCTGTTACGAAGATATATTTCCGAAAATAGCGAGAAAGCATGTTTTAAACGGTGCAAATCTTTTATTGACAATTACTAATGATGCATGGTTTCCTACAGAGAATCAGCTGGAACAGCATTTGGCACAGGCTGTGTTCAGAGCTGTTGAAAATAATAGAGTAATGATAAGAAACGGCAACTGTGCAGGCAGTTGTGTAATCCAGCCCAACGGTTTTGTGTCAGACAGTATTTTTTTTAAGAAGGAGTCCGGCGGAAAGTTCGAACCCGACCCTGCAGTAAAGGGTAGGGGGACCGCTGTATTCAATGTGGGAATCAGAGAAAAACCGGAGACAACATTTTATACAAAATACGGAAATTTGTTTATACTTTTCTGCGGTATAACGACTTTAATCATTTTTTTATGCTGTTCATGGAACTGGAAAGCAAAAAAAACAGAACTTATCAGAGCCTTTAATAACCGGAAGTAGTGTTCTTCCTAAGAACTTTGCGGTTACTTAGAAAACTCTATCGATTGTAATTTTGCTGCTGCACATCTTGGATTAAACCCGAATTATGCATTTGAACTTCACAAAGGTTTTAAGTAACTTATTTTTATAGTTTTTCAACTGGCTTGCAGCTACGGCACACTGCGTAATTGCATAATCCGGATTAAAGATTCTTCTCCTTGACACGCTTCCAGGTTTCTGTTCTTCCGAGCAGTGACACGCCTATATAGCCTCTGAGTTTTAACGTATCATTATTTTCAAGCCACATCTGACATGAATATGTTTTTCCGTTTTTGGGATCATAAATGGTTCCGCCCTTCCATTTTTTATCTTCGTATTTAAAATTTTTTAAAATTACCTTTTTCAGAAGCGGAAGGTTTCTCTTAGATTTATCCGGATTTTTTTCATCGAGCTGTTTATCGTTCTTCATTTTTATTATTTTACCGAAAAATCTATTATTTTTTTTGAAAACCTTTATTATGCTGTCACCATGTTTTTCGCTATGGTCCAGCCACTTTCCTATAATGGAGTCTGATGTGACAGTTTTCTGTGCTGTTAAAGTAACAGCTGTTATGATACAGACTGTAATGACTAAGCTTTTAACAATTCGTTTCATAATCAATCCTCCTTATTTACAATTATAATAATTACTGTAAAATGCTATTTTTAGCTGTATATTAATTAAAGCCTTAATATATATATTATAGTTCATGAATACGAAAAATAACAATAGACAATTCAGATCTTTTATTGCCTTTGAACTTCCGGACGGAGTTAAAAAATTATGCATGTCTGTACAGGAAGCGCTGAAATCCAAAGGTGTTAAGGCAAGATGGACAAAACCGCAAAACCAGCATCTGACTATTAATTTTTTAGGGGATCAGTCAATCGAAAGACTTTATGATATTAAGACAAATATCGAGAGCCTGGATATAAAACTTCATGAGATAATGTTCAAAGTATCAGGCATTGATTATTTTGGGAAGCCTCCGCGGGTACTGTTTTTGAAAGTTGAAGATATAAAGAATGCCGGTAGCAGAACTGTATCACTGATAACTGAAAAAAACAGTTTGAAATCTGAATATAAAAAGTGGGTGCCGCATTTAACTTTAGCAAGATTCAAAACATATAAAGAAAGCAGGAGTTTAAAAAATAACCTGCCGGCTATGAATTTAAGCTGTACATTTATGCCGGAAAGTATTACAATATTTACCAGTCAGCTAACCTCAGAAGGGCCGATATATAAACCGGTATAATTTTTACAGAAGGACGTCTGGAAAAGTTGTTTTTTAGGTTAAAACTTTAGTGAGTACGAGATGACAAACAATCATTTAAAAAGAAAAATTCCCGGTATAAATACGATTCTTGAAGCTCCGGAAATACAGGAGCTTTTAAAGAAGTACAAAGACGAAATTATAAAAAAAGTAATTAAAAAAACTGTTTCCAAACTAAAGCGGGAAGTAGACAGAAATAATAGAACTGTAATAAATAAGGACTTAATTATCCGAAAAGCCTGTGCAGGAATAGAGACACTTACCCAGGGTACTCTAAAGTCAGTAATTAATGCTACAGGAATACTGCTTCATACAAATTTAGGCAGGGCTCCCCTCGGCCCTGAATTATTCGATGAGTTAAGAAAGACCGGGACCGGTTATTCAAATATTGAATTTGATCTTACGAACGGAATCCGTCAAAACCGCAATTACCATATTACAGAATCATTAAAAATTATCACCGGTGCAGAAGACGCAATAGCGGTAAACAACAATGCGGCAGCCGTAATGCTTGCTCTGAATACATTTGCAAATAATAAAGAGACAATAATATCAAGGGGTGAATTAATTGAGATAGGTGAATCCTTCAGGCTTAACGAAATAATGGAGGCTTCCGGGAGTATAATTAAAGAAGTAGGAACTACTAATAAAACAAGGTTTTCCGATTATAATAAAGCTGTGGGCGAAAACACCGGTCTGCTCCTTAAAGCTCATAGGTCAAACTATACTATTACAGGTTTCACAGAAGAAGTATCCATAAAAGAACTCTGTGGTATAGCTTATCGTAATAAGATTCCTTTTCTGTATGATTTGGGTTCCGGCCTTTTGGAGTCTACAGATATAAAAATAGACAACAGTGAGCCTACTGTAGAAGCGGTATTAAATATGGGTGCCGACATTATAACCTTCAGCTCTGACAAGCTTTTAGGCGGCCCACAGGGAGGAATTATTGCCGGAAAGAAAAATCTTATTGCTCAAATTAGAAAAAATCCTATGCTTAGAGCCTTGCGTGTAGGTAAACTGACATACGCAGGATTGTCATTCTGTCTTGCGCAGCATTTGTTTAAGCCGGAAGGTTCATGTCTTCCTGTAAACAAAAAGCTTTATCAGGATAGTTCTGCACTTTTTAATAAAGCTGAAAAGTTAAGTAAAGCACTTTCAGAAACAAATATAAATAATAAAATAGTTGAATCTTCGGCCAGGTGCGGCGGTGGAACACTACCCGGAAATCTTTTACCCAGTTATGCGCTGGAAGTCAGTACCGGTAAGTTCAAGGCACAGGAGGTTTATTCGGCTTTATTAAAAGCGGAAAAACCGGTAATTGCCATACTAAGAAGAGGTAAACTGTTACTGGATGTTTTTACTTTAGACAGCGGAGAGCTTAAAACAATAGTTCAGGAACTATCTAAAATTATATACCATTAATCTGTTTAAAAAACTCTTCCATAAGTTTATGATTTTTTTTTCCCGGAGAATATTCTATGCCTGAAGATAAATCGACTCCGAACGGTTTAACTTTAGAAATTGCAGGTTTAATATTATAAGGGTTTAGTCCTCCAGCCAGTATTACTGTTTTTTTCAGTTTTTTTACTGCGAGTTCAGCGAGTTCCCAGTCCGCCGTTTTTCCAATACCTCCGTAATGTCCGGGTTTATATGCATCCAGGAGAATTTTATCCACATCATATTGGCTTAGAAGTTCTATTTCCTCTTTATCTTTCAGTCTTGCAGCCTTCCATATCTGAATACCATTGTTATTGTTCCCATATTTATTTTTCAGTTCACTTTTGATTCTTTTTACCCGTTCAGGTGATTCATTACCATGGAGCTGCACTATATTTATACCGGAATAAATATACTCGTGTATTTTTTTTATACTTTCGTTAACAAAAACTCCAGCTTTCCCTTTTTCAGGATAATGATTATTGACGTCAGAGATAATATTATTTACTTCTTCAGTGTTAATATATCTCCTGCTTTTCTCCCAAGTTATAAAACCTATAGCATCAGCTCCATAATAGAAAGAACTTTCTGCATCTCTATAATTTGTTATTCCACAGATTTTTACAAATACTTTGTTCATAACCTTCCTGTAAGTTGGCATTTTTTTAGACGCAGTATATAGGTTGCTGCGTAAAACAAAAAGCGATTCTGCTGAATTTCCATAAAGCTGTTAAAGGTTTACGTGTAATATTCCTTTGTACATTATATTATTTTAACAGATTTATATTTTTTTACATTCAGAGGGTTAAATTTTTAGGCTGATAATATATAATTAGATGTTATACAAAAAGGTTTTAACCCCTGCATGTTATTGCGGACTCAGAATAAGTATACCCTTTTTGTGGGACAAATAAATAAATTAATTGCTGTTAGGTTTATATATATATAATATAATAGAAATATGGAATTATGATTGAAACTATTTCACCGGAATTTGTTAAATATTTTTTATCAACTTTATTTATAATTATTTTAAGTCTGCTGGTCGCTGTTTTTATTTACAGGAACAAATTAAATTCTGTTAAGGGTAAACTGAACCAGACAAATATAAAACTCGACCAGCTGAATGATTTTATGAATTTCTTTTCCCTCACTATATCGAAAACTGAGAAATTTCATGATGTATATTCTTCTATTGCTCAGCATATTGCAAATATCACGGATGCTAAAAATATATGTATTTACGAATTAGAGGATAACGGCAATGTGCTTATACCTGTAGGTTATACAAAAACCTTTCCTCCGCTTCAACTGTCAAAGAGTTTTGTTTTAAGCAGGCCACGATATACAAGTGATTCCTTAAAACATGAAAAAATTAAAATTGGTGAAGGTTTGATAGGCGAAGTGGCTGAAACAAGAAAAGGAATATTGCTCGAAGATGCTACAGGATATCCGCATTTAAAGGCTGCTAACAATATTACGCCCATATATACACTTATGGCTATTCCAATGATGTCAAATGATGAATTAGCAGGTGTTATTTGTGCAGTAAACACTAAAGGGAAAAAAAGTTTTACACAGGTTAATTATGATACCCTAAACTCAATGACAAAACTTATAGTCCAAATTCATAACATTATTAAAGCATATTCATCACTTTCTGTTCAGCAGCGACTTTCACAGGAACTTGAATTTGCAAGACTTCTCCAGACATCCCTGCTGCCTACGGAAGCACCGGACTGGTCTCCTTTTGTAATTCATGCTTTTAGCAGGTCGGCTAAAGAAGTAAGCGGTGATTTTTACGATTTTGTGAAAGTTGATGACAACAGAATGCTTGTAGTTATCGGGGATGCAAGCGGAAAAGGGATACCAGCATGTATGGTGATGGCAATGGCCAGAAGCTTCATAAGAGCTAATGTTGAACGATTTACCACGCTTGAAGACCTGCTCCTGGAGCTGAATACAAACCTTTACCGGGATACCACTGCCGGGAGATTTGCCACCCTTTCCTGCTGCCTGCTTAACCGAAAAGAGGAAACGGTAGAATACGGTAGAGCCGGACATACCGAACTGTTATGCTATTCAAGAAAAAACAAAGCGAGAAAAATAATACCGCACGGGACTGCGCTCGGCCTGCTTCCTCCGGAGATTACCGGCAACTACGATACATTTTCATTTGTTTTCAAACCCTACTACACAATAATGCTTTTTACGGACGGAATAACTGAAGCTACAGATTCCAGCGGACAGGAATACGGGATTGACAGGCTTCATGATATATTCCTGGAATCCTGTAAAAAGAAAAATTCACCACGTAAAGCTACAGAACTTACTATGCGTTCTGTAAATGACTTTAGTGAGTCGCAGGAACAGGCTGACGACCAGACTATAGTCACAATCAGCCATATAAAAGCATTTATATAAAAGGAACTTAGATAATGAAAACCGTTAAAATCGGTTGTATTATTATATATTCTGCCGCTCTTTTGATTATTGGTATGATTATTTATAAATACAGAACGGAAATTATTAATTTCGCTGCAGAGAAATATAGTCAGACTATTGATTATACAAAAAGCGAAATTGAAGATATTATAAACGGAAATTTTAACGATTAACATCTTATTTAATAAATATTTAAAGTCAAAGTGATTTAGATCTGGTTTATTTACAGGTGCTTGTTTTTGGGGACTAATCTATTAGAATAATAATATTATTTTTTTTAATTTCCTGAATTTTATTGTAGAATACTACACAATCTAATCGGGAGAGTAAATCACTAACCGGAAGGAGTATATACATGGACAACAAAAAGGTTGTGAAGAATTATTTTAAAGAGAACCATGATGATATCAGGAATGAAATCATTGAACTTGTTACCAGATTTGTAAAAGAAAAAACTGTAAATGTTCCTACTGACCAGCTTCCTAAACATCCTGATATGAAACTCCGGGGTGAAGAGTTCAAAGTTGCAGATATACTTAAGGGAAAACTTAATGAATACGGCATTCCCTATAAGGAATATGCCAGAATACCTGAAAGACCTAATATAATTGCTTCTATGGGGAATAAAAATACCGGCAAAAGCTTATTGATGCCGGCCCATATGGATGTAGTGCCTGCAGGTGATGGGTGGGATACTGACCCCTACGAAGTGTCTCTCAAAGATGAAAAACTTTACGGACGGGGCACATCTGACAATAAAGGACAGCTTGCCTCCATCCTTGTCGCAGGTAAAATACTAAAAAAACTTGGACTGGACAGTCAGATTAACGGTGAACTTCAAATAGCCGGTCTTTCTGATGAGGAGGCCGGGGACCCGGACGGAGTCGATTACGGTATTGAATATCTTATAGAAGAAAATTTTATTGATCCCACTTATGCAGTTATTCCTGATATCGGTGAGTATATGAAAACAATTGATGTAGCGGAAAAGGGAAGAGTTTCCATAGAAATTACTTCTATCGGAAAACAGGCTCACGGCTCTACCCCTAACAGAGGTGTCAATGCAATTTATATGATGTCAAGCCTTATTGAAGAAATAAGAAAAATGAAACTGGAATATAAAGAACATCCTATGCTTGGCCATCCCACGATGAATCTCGGTATGATAAATGGCGGTGCAGCTACAAATATTGTACCCGGTAAATGTACTATAGGAATAGATTGCAGAATTGTCCCCGGTATGTCAGAAGAACAGCTGATAAAACAACTGAAGGAATGTACAGAAAAGATAGAAAACGGTAAATTTGAAATAAAAGTTATAGATTCTTCCAGGCCTCACGGCATTGATCCGGACAATGCTGTAGTGGAAGCAATAAAAAGAAATGCAACTGAAATATTAGGCTTTGAACCGGAGCCAATGGGCATGGGCGGCGGAACTTACGCAAAAGGCCTCTGTCTCAATGGAACAATTGCTGTAGGTTGGGGTATCGGTAATGATGAAACTTTCCATGTTGCTAATGAATATATAGAAATTGAGCAGCTTATGTCGTTTGCACAAATTACATGCCTGCTTGCACTTGACCTTCTTAAATAATATTTCCATAGTAATGAAATTGAAAATATTTTAGAATACATCGCAGTGTGTATGTTTGTATAAAAATTAAGCAGCCGCCCTTGGGCTGGGGCATACGTACATTCCCCGGTTATTATTAATTACGCAGTGTGCTGTAGCTGCAAGGCAACAAAATGCAGCTGTAGTATATACTGCATACCAGGCATGCGACGGTACTTGAATTGCTGTTAACGATGCAGATATAGGGGGCAATGCGTAATTAGGGTTTAAGCTTTATGCACAAAGAGATAAAAAAAAGAGCGAATGCAAAAAGCTCATTTTTTTCTGAAAAGTTTAAAAACTTATAGAATGACTTATCACTTTGTGCCGCTGCTTAACTTTAGTAAATTCGTACCTGATAATTAAAGGATACCGAAGCTTTCATCCTCTTCTTCCGGTAATTCATAATCAAGCAAACCCTCTGAAATTTCCAGTAATGCCAAATCCAG
Organism: Victivallales bacterium; assembly: GCA_021733985.1. GTDB lineage: Bacteria > Verrucomicrobiota > Lentisphaeria > Victivallales > GWF2-38-69 > JAIPJT01. The sequence continues at coordinate 40,312 of JAIPJT010000007.1, forward strand.
AAACTCATCCTCTTCATTTTTGACCAAGGGTCTGGCGCCTCTTAAAAGCTGTTTTGCTCTCCTTGAAGCCAATATACATAAAGCCCTTTTATCCGGTATCTTTTCTAAAGCTTTTTGAAGATATTTTTCGTTCATATAATTCCTCATTTAAATTTAGTTCCGGATTTCATATTTCTACAAAATCCGGAATATTATAAGTTAAAATTTTATTTAAAGTATTGCGTGTAACTGCTGTTAATAATCAACAATATCTTTATGATCGTCAATTAGAGTCAAATCACCGCTGGTTGCTACGTTATAAAGTCTTTCCTGTTCAGGAACTGCATCGAGAATAAATCTTTCTGCAAATATTTCGCGCTCGGGCGATTTGACTGCATCACGCAGTAGTAGATAGCTGACAAAGGCATTTGTTTCCATGGAAACCAAATTTTTGGTCATCAGTTCATGGTATTCCTGCTCCTTGCCTGCGGTGAACTTAACTGCTTCCCGGCTCTGTTCTCTCATTTTAGCTGCCTTTTCAGAAAGTCTTTTGAGTTTTCCCTGATATGGAAGAGAAGAAAATTCATCCATCATCGGATCAAGAGTCCTCTGTACAATACCGCCGATCGCCGCAACACGCTGCAACTGTGTCGTACCTTCATAAATATTGGTTATTCTGGCATCTCTGTAGAAACGCTCGGCATTAAAGTCTCTCATATAGCCTGTTCCGCCGTGAATCTGAAGCCCGTCATAAGCAACCTGGTTGGCAACCTCTGTAGCCAGTGCTTTAGACATTGGAGTAAGAACAGCAGCAAGTTTGCTGTAAGTTTTCTGTTTTTTGCGGATTTCAGGAGTTACGTCCTTACGGTCACTATGATTAACTATATGTGTATAATCATTTCTCAAATCTACAACTTTAGTTGTTTCATAAAGAAGGGCTCTGGTTGCTACGATTTTCATTTTCATATCTGTAAGCATTTGGTAAACCGGAGCGAAATGATCAATAGACTTTCTGAACTGCTCGCGTTCTTCGGCATATTTTTTAGCTTCACGGAATGCTGCTTCAGCGATACCAAGCGCCTGTGCACTTATGGCTACTCTTGCACCGTTCATAAGGCTCATGACATATTTTGTCAGACCCCTTCTCCTAAGGCCGCACAATTCAGCAGGAACATTATTATACTGCAGTTCGCATGTTGCGACACCGTGAATACCAAGTTTGTCTTCAATACGTCTTACTACAAGTTCAGGACACGCTTCACAAATAAACATTGAAAGACCGCGGCCGTCTACAGTACCTTCTTCTGACCTTGCGAGGACAAGATGGACTTTTGAACAGCCGTTTGTGATAAAACGTTTCATTCCATTGAGGTACCATTGATCTTTTTTAGAATCATAAGTGGCCTTAAGTCTTACAGACTGAAGGTCGGAGCCGGAATCAGGTTCCGTGAGGTCCATGGAACCGTCTGCTTCTCCAGATGAAAAGCGGGGGAGATATTTCTGCTTCTGTTCTTCATTTCCGAATTCAGAAATAGTTTCTGCAATATCCTGAAGCCCAAAGAGGTTCTGTAAACTCGCATCAGCCCTGGAAACCATTTCCGTCATCATTGTATATATAGTGACAGGAAAATTAAGTCCGCCATACTGACGGGGAAGCATAACGCCATTGACATCTGCATTTTTTAGGTCTTCAAGATTTTTCATAGTCAGCGGGTGGTTTGTAACAACACCGTCTTTAAAGGTGGGTCCGCCGTCCTGGTCAATATCTCTTGCCCTGGGTTCAATTCTTTCTCCTGCAACATAACCGACTTCGGTTAATACTCTTGTATAGCTGTCGAGGGCATCCTCCAGGTTTTCCGGGGCGTAATCAAACTGTTCAGCCTCTTTATAATTGTTTTCACGTAATTTTACTACTTCCTCTAAATCTAAATTGTTCAGAGTATATTGTAAATCCTTGTTATCGGTAAAGAAATTAGACATTGGGAACCTCCTTAAACCTTAGCCCTGAAGGCTTTAATCATTTTAGGAATAACTTCATTCAAGTCCCCGACTATTCCATAATGCGCTACAGAAAAAATCGGAGCATCGGGATCAGTATTGATAGCAATAATTTTACTGCTTTCATCCATTCCGGCTCTATGCTGAACAGAGCCGCTTATTCCACAGGCAATATAAAGTTTCGGCCTGACAGTCACACCTGTCTGGCCTACCTGATGGTCATGGTTAATCCAGCCTGCATCAACAGCAGCTCTGGAGGCACCTACGTCAGCATTAAGCGTATTTGCCAGATCATATATTATTTTAAAATTCTCTTTAGAACCTACACCGTATCCACCTGCTATTATTATCTGTGATTTTTTCAGGTCAATACTCTTTTCCTGAGTAATTCTTTCAATAACCTTAACAATTTTACTTGAAGCCGATATTTCAGGTTTGACTTTTACAACTTTCCCTTTTCTGCTCTTGTTGGGGGAAGTTATTTTCATGACTCCTTCTCTTACAGTAACCATCTGTGGGTCTTCCCAGGTTGTAACAATGGTCGCAATAATATTTCCGCCGAACGCCGGTCGAATCTGCATAAGTTTATCTTTATGATCAGTTTTAGTCAACTTGTCAACAAAGTTATCAATCTGAAGATCCGTACAGTCTGCTGTTAAACCTGCAAGCATGGTAGAAGCTATTCTCGGAGCCAGTTCACGTCCTTTTAAAGTTGCTCCAACCATAAAGATATTCGGCTTATGTTCTTTGAGAAGACTGACGATAGCTTCCGCATAAGGGAGAACTGTAAAAGGTTCCAGAGCTTTGTCTTCCACCTGATAAACTACATCTGCACCGTGATGAAATAGAGTTTCGATAGAACCCTCAAGATTATTTCCTAATATAACAGCTTCAGTTTTTACATCCAGGCGGTCTGCAATTTCCCGCCCTTTGCATATAAGTTCCAGGCTGACATCAGCAATTTTGCCGGCCTCCTGTTCTATAAATACCCAAACATTTCCTCTTTTTTCTGCCATGATATTACCCTAATGTATGATCTTCAATTAATTCATGTATCAACTTGTTAATGCCGCTGCCAGTCGGTTCAACATTAACAACTTCTGTAGCTTCCAGCACTACGCTCTGAATTTTTTTCACTTTTGTCGGAGAGCCTTTCATCCCGATACGCTGTAAGTCTGCTCCGATTTTTGCCGCATTCCATTCATGTATCCAGAGATTTTTCTCTTTAAGCTTAGCTTCCTCTTCAGTCAGCATTGGAGCATCGGTATAATCTGCATTTCCATGAAATTTTTTAAGTTCTGAAGCAGTTTTGGCCTTCTTGTATTTCATAATCCTCTTTGCTGCTTTAGGCCTTGGCTCATTACATTCCACAACTGTGAGAAGCGCAGGTAATTGGGATTCAAGAACCTCAAACCCTCCTTCTATTGAACGCTTTGCTTTGATTTTTTTCTTTTCTAATTCAATAACTTCTTCTACATAACAAACCTGTGGTATTTCAAGTTTCTCTGCGAGCTGAGGGCCGACCTGTGCTGTATCGCCGTCAATAGCCTGTCTGCCGCAGAGTATAAGATCATAGTTTTTAACAGTTTTGGCGCAGCAGCTTAAAGCATAGCTTGTAGCAAGTGTATCTGCTCCGGCAAACCCTTTATCCGTTAAGAGAATGGCTTCATCAGCACCTCTATATAATGCAGCTCTTAAAACTTCAGCAGCATTAGGCGGCCCCATTGTCGCAACAATTACACTGTAACCAAACCGATCTTTAAGTTCAAGTCCCAATTCAAGAGCATTTAAGTCTTCCGGATTAAATATAGCCGGAAGAGCAGCTCTGTTGACAGTACCCTCCGGTGTCATAGCTTCTCCGGAAATGTTCTTGGTGTCAGGGACTTGTTTCACAAAAACAATTAGCTGACGTTTCACAATAATTTCTCCTGTTATTTAATTAACATTTAACTGTTTATTATTAACTTTATATGTTAAAACTGCAACATAAAATTTAAAAATAAATATAACTCAGAAATATGGAATTTCAGTATTGACAAGGAAAAAAGGGAGTAAAAAAAAGGTTATAAAAAATTATGTACATAAAAAGCCGATGAATTTCTCTTATTTTTATAGAAAAAAAAATAGATAAAGCATAAAATAAGATTATATATGGTTAATATGAAATAAAAACAAGAAGGTTGAACTCATGTTGCGTTTCTACAGATATTGCTTAATTTTATTGTCATTCCCTCTCGTTTTCTCTGCGTGCAGCTCAGTTTCTCAAAAAACACTGACAGATAGTGAGTACAGGGACCTCCTTAAATATGCACGTGCAATAATACAGAAAATGCCTAATGATAAGATTTCACAGAATGAAAAACAAAATATAGCTGGGCAGCTTCCGGAAAAGAAAATATTCTATACAGGTTATAAGGAAGGAAAAGTAATTCTCAAATGGAAGTTAAAGGGCGGAAAAAAGGTAAAATATATAGCAGAAGGTAAAATAATGGATTTCCAATCTTCTTTTGATGGAATAAAGATATATAATGTAAAAGTCTCAACAGCCCGCCACCCTTACCGTACTTCGTATTAATTAGCATTGATCTTCGTACAACGAAGTTTAATCTTATTTGAAACAAACTGGTAGGGCGCGACCTCCGACCGTGTGAGCCATAGCCCCGCTACTACGGGGCGACGGCTTAGCGCGCCGAAATACAGCATCGTTTACTGAATATGTTATATTTTCCATTTAAATAGTAAGTTTACACTGATATATTAATTCTTGTTCTAGGGGGAGTCGGCTGTGAAAAATCATAAATCTTGTGATATGATTATCATAACAAAAAAAATACAAAGCTATAAAACACCTTTTCACGATGCGTATAATTATGAAAAATAAAAAAAGTAGAATTTTAATTCCACCTGGAAATACAGAACATATCCTTCTGCATTCTTGCTGTGCACCCTGCTCATGTTCCATCATGGAAACTCTCAAAAAAAACAATATTGGCTGTACAGTATATTTTTATAATCCTAATATCGATACTGAAAAGGAATATGAACTGCGGAAAGAAGAAAATATTAAATTTGCAAAAAAACTTGGTTTTGATTTTTACGAAGGAGACTATCAACAAGGTTCAACTGTATGGGCAGAGTATGTTGCCGGATTTGAAAATGAAAAGGAAAGAGGGAAACGGTGCAGTTTATGTTTTGAAATGAGGCTGTATGCAGCAGCAGAATTTGCATTTTATAATGGTGTTAAGGTTTTTACCAGCTCACTTGGTATTTCAAGGTGGAAAAATTTTGATGAAGTATGCAGATGCGGGATAAAAGTCGCTTCAAAATTCAGTGGAGTAGAATACTGGATAAATAACTGGCGCAAAGAAGGCGGTTCAAACCGTATGGTTGAAATTTCAAAGGAAGAAAACTTTTATAGACAGCAATACTGTGGATGTATTTATTCAAAACTTACACACTACGATTGATTTTTCGGGATTTTTCATGTAATCAATCATTTTCGCATGTATATAAAATACTTGTCGTTTAAGGTACAATAAACTGGAAATTTTAATTTAGCAGGGTCCCCAATTTTTTCGGATCTCTGTAAAATTATTATAAAATATTTTTTTGAGACCTATTGAACGATAAAATTAATTCTATATAATTAGATGCTAAAATATCTAATTAGCTAAAATCAGTTAGTCTATAAAATAAAACATAACTTTTCATGATTTATTTTTAGAATTTGTTAAAAAATTAAACACTTTAAAATTAAAAAAAATATGGTAAATCTTAAACGCTTTTTAATAACCTTTGTTATATTTCTTTTTACTGTTACAGTTTTTGCGGCAGAACTTTACCCTGATTATTTCAGGCTGCCTCTCAGCATTGAGAACAGTATGGAAAGGCATGAAGATGTTGATTTATTTTTTGATTCTACAGAAAATGATTTGAACCTTCCCGGTGCCGGTTTGTCGAGCAATATTTTTTATCGGCTGAATAGGGAAAGCGACCCTCTTGAAGGAGCCAACAGATTTATTTTTAATATGAACGGTTACCTTATAGATTATGTACTGCAGCCTATTTCATGGACATTCAGTGCGGTTATACCAAAATACGGGAGAGAGGGTATTTCACGGATGGATGTAAATATTAATATGCCTAACCGTTTAATTAACAGCATGCTGCAGGCGAAATTTGAAAAAACAGGGACTGTACTCCTGCGTTTTGTTATCAATACGACAATAGGGGTTGCAGGTTTTTATGATGTTGCCTATTCCTGGTGGGAGTTGGAACCCTACAATACCAACTTCGGTTCCACCTTCAAGTATTGGGGTATAGGTCACGGTTTCTATTTAGTGATTCCCGTCGAAGGAAGCACAAGTTTACGTGACAGCATAGGAATGATTGGAGATTATTTTGCCAATCCGCTGACTTATATTCCTCCGTATACTTTGCTGAATCCGATTTCCTGGGGAATAAAAGCCGGGCTTGGAATAAATAAAATGACTCTTAACATAGATTCATTTCAGAAAGTGTATAAATCTAATTATGATCCATATGACCTGACAAAGCATATCTGGTTCTTTATGGAAAGACAGAACGGATCTATAAACAGCATACAATAAAATTAAAAAAACAAAATGGATAATATATAATGAAGTTTATCAAAAAATTATTATTGATTATAATAATTGCCGCATCCATGTTCAGTGAAGTAAAAGCTACCACTCTGGGCCCAATTGATGTACTGGGTTATCCCTCTCAGGGACCTGCTGTGGATACTTTAAGAAATGCATTTAATTATTTTGCCAGTCCTGAAGCAGGTTTTTTCAGAAATCAGTTTTTTATTCGTGATAATTTTTATTCAAGGGGTTTCGTTTTCACTATCCCAATACATAAAGAAAAACAGGAAATGCATTATAAGCTTTGGCTGCAGCTGGAGCCAGCTCCTTTGGTTACTATAGTTCCCGGACTGGGTTCTTTATATAATGAGCAGACATTAATGGTGCTTGCAAATATGTTTTTTAAGTCAGGTTATTCAGTGCTCGCGATCAGCAATCCGTTCAACTGGGAGTTTATGCAGTCTGCAGCTTCGGTTCCGACTCCAGGCTATACAATCCGGGACTCTCAGGATACCTACTACGCGCTTTACAGAATAATTTCACACCTGAAAGAAAAGTATGGGAAACGAATTACCGATAATGTTGTTATAGGTTATTCACTGGGTGCAATGTATACTATTTTTATCTCAATACTTGATGAAAAGTACAGTCTTATTAATTATTCTAAATATGTTGCTGTTAACCCTCCGCTTAATCTTATCTATGGTACAAAAGTGCTGGATTCATATTTTAATATTATAGACAGCTGGCCGAGAACAAAATTAAAAAACAAAGCAACAAAAGCACTTGTGCTTTTTAATAAACTAATAAAAAAGAAGATTAACATAGATAAAAAACTTCCTATAGATTCAGAAGAAGCACAGTACATAATAGGGCTCTCATTTCATAATTCATTAGTGGAAATGCTTGCTTCAATTGCACAGAGGCAAAAGGGCGGCGGGTTATTTCTGCATGAATTTAATTATTATAATCGTGATTCACTGTACAGGGAACTTAACAGTTATAATTATACAAAATATATAAAATTATTGGTCCTGCCGTATTATACAAAACTATTCGGTCAGGAAGTTACATTTAAAGATTTGAACCAATGGGCGAGTCTGACAAATTATGATAAATATCTTAAAAATAATCAAAAAATCAGAGTAATTCACAATATTAATGATTTCCTGTTAACCGAAGAAGATAAAATCTGGTTTGAAGAAGTTTTCGGAAACAGGCTGGTATACTTTTCACATGGAGGACATATTGGTAATATGTTCTTTCCGGAAGTGCAAAAATTTATTCTTGAAGCCTCCGATCCACACAATCATAAGGTGTTTAACGGGAAGGAAGTTAAAAGGATAAAAGGAAAAGCGCTCCAATCCTACTTAAAACAGCTGACTCCTGAAGAAAGAAAAGCTTTTAAAACAAAAGCTGAAAAAATCAGTAAAGAAACAATATGATAATCTGGATTCTGTAATACAGTGATCAATATAAATGATACTCAGTTTTTATAATATATCCTCTTCAAGAAAGTTTATTGCTTTTCTCCAGTTGGCAAGCCTGAATATTTTACCAAATATGCAGTTTCTTTTCATTATATGACAGCTTCCGTCGGCTTTGGTATCGCCGCAGGGGCCATTAACCATCTTTTTGGGACATTTTTTATAACAAACATAGAATAAATTCTGAAGTATACATTTTTCTTCTCGGCAGTCAGCACATCTGAAAATAAGCTTTTTTAATGATATTTTTCCATTTTTTCCAGTTTTGCCTTTCCATAAGAATTCTGAAAATTTGTATTTTAATTTTTCTTTAGCTGTACAATCAGGGATTTTTACATTTTTTTCTCTTGCATTATCTGCGTATGCTTCTTTAAAAAGATTTCTGTACATATAAAATCTATAGGGATAAGGTGCCATTTCTGCCCTTGCAAGATATTCACTATAAGCATTTTTCCAGTCTTCAAAAGATGAAAATTCATTAAACGCCTCTTTTATTTTTATCTGTGCTACATTTACATCTGAGCTGCTTTCGAGGCCTTCTATCAATACTCCGCTGTAACCTATAAATTTCAGTCCTGTCAGCATTAACTGCAGTTTCCTCCATTGTGCTGACATGAATTGAGTAAAACCTACATTGGATTCTTTCCTGAGAATGCTTAAAAAGTCTGGTGAAATTCTTACACCGGGAAGTTTTCCTGAAATGATGTCTTCTACATAATCCGGATTTAAAAAATAAAATTTAGCTATTGACGGCATAAAAAAATTTCTCTTTTCAAGATACCAGCGCAGTTCCTGTAATTTTAACAGATCCCATCCGGTCTGTGTAAAAATATAATTAGCTCCAAGTTTAATTTTTTTCATTAGTTTGAAATACTGAGGATAAAGATCAAGAGGTGTATACTTAAAAGGGTTGAGTACTGTACCCGAAAAAATTTCCATTTCATTAAAATATTTATTAATAAGTTTTAAGCTTCTTACGCTTTCATAGAAATTTACATTTTTTAGGTTTCCATATTCATCAGCAGGTAAAAAATCACCGGAAACAGGTACTATATTTTTTATACCTGTTCTTAATGCTGCTTCAACTGTTTCATATATATACTTTTCTGTATTGTTTCTCCCCGACACAAAAAACACATTTTTATTAATATCAGAAAACTCCAGCTGAGAAGCAAATTCAATAACGTTTAGTGGATTTTGATGTCTTTTGCCATTTAAAACAGCTATTCCGCAATTCAGTTTTCTGATTTTTTCTACGGTCTTTATAAATGGATCGCACCGATTGAAAATAGTATCTGGGTTACAGTCTATCTCGGGTACATTAATCTGAAAAAGTATATTAAACTCACCGTTTTTCAGACTGTTTCTGAAACTGTTTTTGTTTGAATCAACATGCAAATCTAATTTAAACTGACTACCCTGCATATTTTTTTAAATTTCCTTTTAATTATTATATTTAAAATTAATATACTGTTTTAAAAAAAAATCGAATACTTTTTCTCATTATTTTTTTAATTTAAAATTAGCTTAACTTTAAATATGTATTTATCATATTAAAGTAAATTAAATGCTTAGTGATATAAAAAATTTAAGGAGAAAAAGTAATGAATAAATATACAGGCTATAAATATCCCGAATCCATTCCGATCAAAAACCGTGATTGGCCTGATAGAGTAATTCAAAATTCCCCTGTCTGGTGTTCGGTAGATTTAAGAGACGGAAATCAGGCACTGCCAGTGCCTATGAATCCTGCTCAGAAAAAAGAATATTTCACTATGCTTACAGAAATCGGTTTTAAAGAAATTGAAGTATCTTTTCCGTCTGCTTCCGAAGACGATTTTAGATTTGTTAGAAACCTTATAGAACAAAATTATATACCCAAAGATGTTAGAATATCAGTGCTTACTCAGGCCAGGAAGCACTTGATTGAAAGGACAGTTGAATCGTTAAAAGGAGTAGAGAAGGGTATTTTACATCTTTATGTAGCAGCCTCCGATTTACATGCAAATATTGTCTTCAATAAGAGCCGAAAAGAAGTCATTCAAATGGCTGTAGACGGTACTGTATTAGCTGTTAAAGCGCTACAGGAAGCAGGAATGCGCGATAAAATTTCCTTAGAATTTTCTCCGGAAGAGTTCACAGACTGTGACATAGATTATGTTATAGATATGTGCGAAAAGGTTAAGGAGGCCTGGAATCCTAAATCAAAAGATGATTTTATAGTCAACCTTCCGGCAACAGTCGAAAGACGGCCGCCAAACCATTATGCGGATATGATCGAGTATTTCTGCAATAATTATAAATACAGGGGTATAACGACAGTAAGCCTGCATGCACATAATGACCAGGGCTGTGCGGTGGCTGCTACAGAACTTGCATTGCTTGCGGGAGCTGATCGTGTTGAAGGAACTCTGTTCGGACACGGGGAAAGAACAGGAAATGTCGATATTGTTACATCCTCACTGAACCTGTTTTCCAGAGGGATTGACACCGGACTTGATTTCTCATCTTTGCCGGACATTAAAAAAACTGTTGAAAGAATATCCGGATTGGAAGTTCACCCACGCCACCCTTACGCCGGAAATCTTGTCTTCACTGCTTTTTCCGGCTCGCACCAGGATGCTATACGCAAAGGCCTACAGGCAAAAGACAGAGCCTCGGAACTGTTTAAAACAAAATGGAAAGTACCTTATCTCCACATTGACCCTAACGATGTAGGGAAAAAATATGAAAGATTGATAAGGATTAACAGTCAGTCCGGAAAAGGCGGTTCAGTTTATGTTCTTGAAGAAGACTATGGGATTAAACTTCCTAAAGAGCTTCATGCAGAACTCGGTTCTATTGTACAGAAATTCGCTGATGAACATGCCACTGAAATTAGGTCAAGTGAAATCAAAGACATGTTCTTTGAGCATTTTGTAAACATAAACGAGCCGTATAAATTTATATCAGCCGCAGTGGTTGATAGCGAACCGCAAGAGGACCCTGATACTGTTTCGATTAAACTCAGTTTCGAGTACAACGGCATTAGAAATGAACTTGCAGGAACAGGTAACGGCCCGATTTCTGCAGTCGTTGCTGCACTCAGAAGTGATAATATGTTTAATGATTATCTACTGGATGATTATCAGGAACAGTCTCTTGGTCACAGCGCCGATGCCACTGCTCTTGCCTATGTCAGAATTAAAAGAGTTTCGGACGAAAAAACGTTTTACGGTGTAGGACAGCATTCAAATATTAATAAAGCTGCTGTTATGGCGCTTTTCTCTGCTATCAATTTATCAATCAGGGATTAAACTCCCTGCAGTTTAAACCGGTTAAATATAGAATATCTAAATGTTTTTCTAAATTTAAATGTACGTTTTTTGGTTAAAGGTTTTTCTTTATAAATAAAACATCAAATCTTTTACGGAAATTAAGATGAAAAAATTTATTACTTTTATAATTGTGCTGTTAGTACAATTGAGTATTATATATGGTTTATACAGATGGTATGTAGGAGATAAAGCTGAAGCGGAGAAACAGCCTCAGTCTTCAATTAAGGAAAAAACCGGACAAACCGCAAATGTAAATAAAAAAGAAAAAGTTTCCCCTACTGAAAAAAAATCTATTAAGAAAATTCCGGAGAAAGTATCGGAGCAAACTAAACCTTCAAAAACTACAATAAAAGATGAACATAAAAATAAAGAAACAAGTAAGCCGTTAATTTTTAGATATACAGAATGGGGTAATATTCCTTCACTTCCTGAAAGCAAACTTGCAAGGACCGGAATACTTGTAGATATAGATAAACGCACGGTACTTTGGTCTAAAAGCTGCAGGAGATCTGTACCGATTGCTTCTATGACGAAAATGATGACAGCACTTCTTGCTTTTGAAGAAATAAAAAATAATCCTGATATCAATCTAAATACAGTTATAAAAGTAACTAAAGAGGCATATAGAATAGGAGGCAGCCAGGTATGGCTGGACCCCAGGGAAAGCTTTACTATGAAACAGCTGCTGAAAACAATTATGATAAAAAGTGCTAATGATTCGGCTTATTTAGTAGCACAGTTTCTGGGGCATGGTGATGTTGATATTTTTGTAAATGAAATGAATGAAAAAGCTGACATGATAGGTATGTCCAACGCACACTTTTCCAATCCTGACGGCCTGCCTGAAAAATATTCTTCTGATGACAATAGAGCTACAGCGGAAGGTCTGGTTTTTCTTGCAGAACACTTAATGAAATATCCCCTGGCAATGAAATGGGCTAAAACTAAAATCGATTGGTTCAGGCAGAATTCTAAAAATCCAACAATGTTAGTTAATACTAATCATTTGGTAAGAGACCGGGTTAAAGGAGTTAACGGATTAAAGACAGGTTATACCTCTCGAGCCGGTTTTTGTCTAACTGCTACATGCACCAGAGGGCATACTACACTCATAGCAGTAGTTACAGGTTTTAAAAATAGAAAAGCAAGGGATCGTTTCACAACAGCACTAATTTCGTGGGGATTCAGAAAAAATGCCCGGATTAGTAAATAATTTACAAATTCAATTTTATTAGGAGATATTTATTATGAAAATATTTGTTGCCGGCGGAGCAGGATATATAGGAAGCGGATGTACTGAATTTCTGTTGAATAACGGCTATGAAGTAACTGTATTTGATTCACTTATAACCGGGCACAGAGATGCTGTAGATAAACGGTCTGAGTTCATCGAAGGTGATCTTGCCGACAGGAAACTTGTAAGGACTGTGATAAAAAACGGTGATTTTGATGGGATTATGCATTTTGCAGCATTTTCACTTGTCGGAGAATCTATGACAAATCCAGGCAAATATTTTATGAACAATAATGCGCACGCACTCAATCTGCTTGATGCAGCCGTTGAAAACAATATAAAGTCATTTGTTTTTTCAAGTACTGCTGCTACTTTCGGGGTACCTGAAAAAATGCCTATAACAGAGGATGCTCAACAGCATCCTATAAATCCTTATGGGGAATCAAAACTGATATTTGAAAAAATGCTCAGCTGGTATAATAAAATTTACGGTTTAAAGTACACGGCTTTAAGGTATTTTAATGCTGCCGGAGCAACTGAAAAATTCGGCGAAGACCATAGTCCCGAAACACATTTAATCCCGCTGATCCTGCAGGTTCCGTTAGGTAGAAGAAAGTCCATAAAAATTTTCGGCGATGATTATGATACTCCTGACGGTACTTGCCTGAGAGATTATATCCATATTTTGGATCTTGCACAGGCACATATGCTTGCTTTGGATGCCCCAAGAAGCGGACATTACAATCTCGGTTGTGGAAATGGTTACAGTGTAAAGGAAATAATCGAGGTAGCGAGAAAAGTTACAGGGCATCCAATACCTGCAGAAGTAGAGGCTAAGCGTTCGGGAGACCCTGCAGAACTTATAGCAGATTCAACTTTGGCTAAAAAAGAGCTGTTGTGGAGTCCTAAGTATGAAAATGTTGAAGATATTATTTCATCCGCATGGGAATGGTTCAAAAAAAATCCTGACGGATATAGTAAATAATAAAACAGGGCTTTAATTATCGAAACATTAAAGACTACAGCAATAATTTTAAAAAAAACTCCCTATAGTGAAAGCAGTTTTATTGTAACTTCAATAACTCCTGATTATGGGCGTATAGACTTTCTAATACGCGGAGAAAGAAAAATCACAAAGAAGAGATGCCCTGTTATTGACCTGTTCAGAGAGTTTGAAATTGTTTTTAGAGATAAGAGGAATTCCGATTTGGCAACCCCCGTTTCTCTGGACCTGTTAAAATGTTATGATAACATTTCACTGTACCCTAAAAAATTTTCACTCATATGCCGAATGTCACGTTTTATTATTAAAAATACCTTTTCTTATGTAGCGTGTACGATTTTATATGATTCATTTTCAAATTTATTAAATATATATTCCGGTGGGAAAAGTATCGAATACCCTGAAACATTTCTTAGACTGGCTTATCTCTATGAAAATGGGCTTCTACCTGAATTAAATGAAAAAGGAAAAAATACCGGAAGAAAAGAGCAATTTATAAATCTGCTTATTGATTTCATCACAGGAAAGGTAAATGAACTCCCGGCGATAACACCTGATTACTGGAAGCGCTTTGATAAATGGATACTTAATTTATGCCATATCCACAATTTAAAAGTTGGTTAAATACCTTATAGTTACCATTGTTATATCCTCATAAATGAAAAACATACCATTGGGCTTAGTGTGTATAATCCAAAGAACATTTAGTATGAAATCTAATTTTTTATAACAACTTTTACCTTGTCTCCGGGCATGAGTTTATAACGGTTAGCGGGGAGAGTTACAGTTTGTCCATCCTGCAATTCGGCGTTGACATCAACAACTAAAATATCATGTAGTTCAAGTTTTCCGGGTTTATCCAGTATCCTCATTTCAGTAATTCCATTGTAAAGCCTTTCAAGTTTTCCAGGCACAATATATGTTTTTTCTATCTTAAATACCGGGTCTATTCCTTTACCGGGCTGCATTACTTTATTATCCTTTGCCTTCCAGACATAATAACCTTTATTATCCTTATTTATTGCAGGGGCCGCTACCCCTAATGCATTCGGTTTTAGTGGATTAATATAAAAATCGGTAACATAGAAAACTTCACTGACCTCTTCAACTTTTTTATCAATATAAAGATTTGGACTGTTTCTGACCAGAAATACTATACCGTCTTTTACTTTATAGCTGTAACCGTTGAAAACACCAACAGGTTCATTAAGTTTTCTGCCTGTTATTGTAACAGCAGTATAGGCTGAAATTTCAGCTGCTTCCTTGTCGCTCATACTTACCTTTATGCCTATAGGATTGAGTTGTGTAATTTGTAATACTTCCGGATCAGAGACAAGAAGGCCTCTGGTATAGTAAACCTTATCAACTATTCCCTCAAAAGGTGCTGATTCTCTGCACTGCTGCAAAATTTCATTATTTTCATTCAGCATAGCTACAGCATCCCTGTACTGGCCTAAGGCTTCATATAACTTTGCTTTTTTCTTCTGAAATTTTTTCATAGGCACAGCACCTGTCGGGCTTAATTTTTTATATCTTTTAAATTCTTTATAAGCTGTGTCAAGATTTTTTTTTGCCTTAATTAACTTTCCCTTTGCTTCTTCTACTTTTCCTCCCCAGTAGTCTCTGCGCATTTGAATTAGTTCTGTGCCATGTATTTTTACTTTACCTTTGAGATTTGTGATATCCGGCCTCGTAATTTCTCCGAATTTAGCTGAAGATGTTAGATAACCCCAGAAATCTGCGCCGGTACCCGCTTTTATTTCAGTCCTTAGGACAGGTACTGCTGTTCCTGTATAAACCTTTTCACCATAGAGCTTTATAAAAAACAGGAATATAACCCAAACTGCTATATACTTCTTAAAAATATTACGTATCATTATCGGCTCCAATTTTTACTTTTACCTTATCGCCCGGCATAATCACGTATTCTTTAGGAGGGAGCATTATAGTATCACCCGGCTTCATCTTTTTATAAGGATTTGGGATTAAGACAGCATCCCCGAATTCTATTTTGCTGCTTTTGGATTTTATTGACTGATAAAATATTTGGCCAGCGAAAATACGCTGCAGATTTCCCGGTGTTATATATATTTTTTCTATTTTAAATACAGGATCAAAATGTTTTCCCGGTTCAAAAAATTTTCTGTTTTTTGCTTTCCACAGAAAATACCCTTTTTTATCTTTGCATATTGAACGTTTTGGAACGCAAAGCATTTTTTTAC
Organism: Victivallales bacterium; assembly: GCA_021733985.1. Taxonomy (GTDB): domain Bacteria; phylum Verrucomicrobiota; class Lentisphaeria; order Victivallales; family GWF2-38-69; genus JAIPJT01. The sequence goes on from JAIPJT010000007.1 coordinate 56,159, forward strand.
TTGAATAATCCTTGTATATATAATCAACCGGGTGGCACGGCCCCAAAATATATTTAACATTCTGTATTTCTCTTTCAGGCAGAGTCCTTGGATAATTTTCGGTTATCAATATTATCCCGTCTTTACAAAGTACGTTGTAACCGTTATATATCCCTTGTTTTTTATTGCTTCCGGGAATATATACTGTCACTGGAGTTGAGGGAGAAATACTATTAGCTTTTTCTCTTGACATTTTAACCTTTATGCCGATGGGATTTAACTGCAGAATTTCTATGACCTCGGGATTTCCTGACGCTTTACCAAGTATATACATAACATCGTTTACATACCCCTCAAAAGGAGCATACTGAGTTCGTGTATTCAGTACAGCTTCGTCCGTACGCAGGTCACCCTTTGCGTTTATCAGCCTTCCATAATATTTAGCATATATATCCTGGAACTTCTGATATGTTTCTACACTTTCTGCACCTGTAGGGGCGAGTTTTTGATAGCGTTTCAGGTTTTCCTTGGCATTTAGCAGGTCCTGCTTTGCGGTTCTTACATTAGCCCTATCGGCTTTTTCCATATCCGACCAATATCTGATTCCCTGTTTTAGGACTACAGTACCCGGGTCGATTGTTTTACCCTTTACAGTTTTTATTTTAGGGACAAGAAGCTGTCCTTTAGGGGCAATATAAGTTATTTTCCCTTTATATGATGTATTAGTACCTGCATGGATTTTTACAACATTCAAGGGTATTGCTTTTCCTGTATGTACTGCAGAAAATATATGAAAACAGAAAATATAAGATATTAAAATTAATATAAATTTTAGATGATTTAAAATAGTCATTATATTTAACTCCTGCTATCTACAAAAAAAATCAGCATCTTTTTATATTATAATCGATCAAATTTTATTTATCTATGTATGCAAAAGCTGATTTAATTATCGAAATATAGTAAATAAAATATATTGAAATTGTCCAGGATACAAGTAACCTTTTCAAGGTACCGTCTTTTGTCTCTAATATTTTTCAAAAATCAGAGATTTTTTTAAAATGGGACGAATTAAATAAGCAATAAAGAACTGAATGTATAAAGAAGTTAGATCTCAACAAGAGTGACCGTAAAACAGCAGACAGTATAGACCCAAATTATGCATTTGATAAAGAAAAATTTAATTTATAATTAGACGGCTGTGAAAAATCATAAATCTTCTGATATGATTATATCAATAAAAAAATCAAAGCCCTGAAACACCTTTTCGTGGACCGTATAATTATGGAAAATCGTATCAAAATTGCCCGCATACTTGTAGACTTAAGCCTTAATAAGCATTTTGATTATTCTGTTCCGGCACATCTTGTTGAAAAAATTAAAATAGGAACATACGTAAATGTTCCGTTCGGAAAGGGTAAAGACCGACAGATACGAGGCTGCGTTATAGGTTTTCCGACACATTCTCCATCTAAAAAACTTAAAGAAATAAGAAGCTTGAGTGAAAATAATCTTACTCTCCCTGAGCCTTTAATAAAACTTGGTGAATGGATAGCCGAATATTACTGCAGTTCACGTGAACAGGCATTACGGACTTTGCTCCCGGGTGCAGTAAGAAGCGGGAAAATTTCTAAAAAAAGTACTACCTATATTTTTCTACCTGACCCTAAAAAAGCAACAGATTATCTTTTTAAAAATTGCGGAAACTTTCCTTCAAGAAGACGGGTAATACAGAAACTCATACAAAAACCCGACCTACCTCAGGCTTTACTGCTTAAACAGGCCGATTCCAGCCCTGCGGTAATAAATACGCTTGTAAAACACGGGATACTGAAAAAAGAAAAACGGCATATCGAAAGAAGCCCTTTTAATTTCGAAACAGCAGTTAGCAGCCAGGTAATTGCGATGACAGATGAACAGGAATCTGCTGTAAATAAAATTACCGATATGCTTTTAAAAAGAACCCGGAAATTTACAGCACTTCTTCATGGAGTTACCGGCAGCGGCAAAACCGAAGTGTATCTGAGAGCAATTGAAAAATGCCTTAAAATGGGAAAAGAAGCTGTTGTACTTGTTCCGGAAATATCACTTACGCCTCAGACTACTGAAAGGTTCAGGAGCAGATTCGGGAATCTCGTCAGCGTACTGCACAGCGGTCTGAGCGACGGCGAAAGATTTGATGAATGGATGAAAATTTATGAAAGCCGGGTGAAAATAGTTGTCGGAGCCAGAAGCGCTTTGTTCGCTCCTTTTAGAAACCTCGGACTTATTGTTGTAGATGAAGAACACGAAAACTCATATAAACAGGATGAAGCACCCGGTTATCATGCGAGAGATGTGGCTGTGATGAGAGCCTTCCGGGAAAACGCTGTTGCTGTACTGGGTTCTGCTACACCTTCTATCGAATCATTTTATAACGCAGAAAACGAAAAGTATGAATTATTGACCTTAACTAAACGTGTTGAAGACCTTGTGATGCCCAAAGTAAATATTGTTGATATGGCTACTGAAGCAATAGAACAAGGCGGCGGTCTCTTTTCAAGAAAACTTACTGATGCAGTATATAAAAGGCTGAATAATGCGGAACAGTCCATTTTGTTTCTGAACAGGCGTGGATTTTCAACTTACCTGAGCTGTCCCGTTTGTAACGAATATGTGGCTACATGCTCCAATTGTTCAATTTCATATACCTATCATAAGTCCAAGGGCTGCCTCTCATGCCATATCTGCGGGTCCATTGTACCCGCTCCAACGGTCTGTCCGAATTGTAATTCTCCGGAAATCAGATACGGAGGTACAGGGACGGAAAAGATAGAAGATGTCGCTGCCAGACTTTTCCCTCATGCGAAAATTGTTAGAATGGACTCGGATACAATGGTAAATCGTAAATCATACGAGACTGTTCTGTCATCTTTCCGCAAAGGAGAAATAGATATTCTGATAGGAACTCAAATGATCGCTAAAGGGCTTGATTTTCCAAATGTAACTCTTGTAGGAGTTATAAACGCTGATACCGCACTTAATCTTCCTGATTTCAGGGCAGCTGAAAAAACGTTCCAGCTGCTGACACAGGTTGCCGGGCGCGCAGGCAGGGGGATTGTGCCTGGAGAAGTTTTTATCCAGACGCGTTTCCCTTACAACTCGGCAATACAGTTTGCTGTAAATCATGACTATATTAGCTTTTATAACGAGGAAATATCTATACGCAGACAACTTAAGTACCCTCCTGCCGGTCACTTGGCTATGCTTAAATTTTCAGGTGAAAATCAGGATTTGGTATCGGAAATAGCAGAAAAAATATATGAAAAAATTATAAATATTGCAGCTGAAGAAAAAACAATGATCAGTCCGGTATGTCCGGCACCTATTAGTAAAATAAATAATAAATACAGGTATTCTATAATGTTAAGAGGCATTATACCGAAAGTATTGAAAAAATATCTAAAAACTCTTGTGTTTAATAAATACAGAACGAAAGGCTTAAGAGTCCAAATTGATATTGATGCCTTAAGCATGATGTAACCCGGTTGCCCCCTAAACAGTAACAGCTGTGTGAAAAATCATAATTGTTGTGATATTATGATAAGAAAAGAATAAATAAAACTTTGATAATACTTTTTTGCAGAATAATCTGATTATAGTAGTTCAAAACATTTTAAAACCTAAAATAATATTATTATGAAAATATATCCTAAAGGACATCTTTTATGTGTTGACCACGGCCTATATGAGCATGTCGGAATATCCGACGGTAGCGGTTGTGTATTTGAAAATTCCTACAGGGCCGGAAAACGAGGGAAAGTTCCGTTAGAAGAGTTTTCTCAAGGGAAAAAAATTATAGATATCGGTTTTCTGCCCAACAGTCTGCCGGCGGATAAAATCATTTCTAATGCGGAAAATGCAGTTAAGAATCCGGAAAAATATAATTTTGTATTTAATAACTGTGAACATTTTGTCAGGGAAATATGTGGAGTAGATATAAAGAGTCCCCAAATTCAAAAGGCTATTCTTGCTGCAATCGGTACTGTGGCTGCACTAAAAATCAGGAATCCGCTATTTCGGACAATGGCAGTCGGAGCTTCCACCGGGTTGATTCTGGCAAAATACAGCAGCAAAACGGCAATTAAAAAAACTCTTCTGGGAGCTTCCGCAGGTATAGCCGTATCTGCTGCTGTTAAAATTGGAAAGTATATTATAAAAAAATATGGAAATCAGAAAAAACATTAAAAGGAGAAAAATTAATGATTACTACAATTGTTTACATTGAGGTTAAACCGGATTGCGTTAACGATTTTATCGAGGCCACAGTTAAAAATCATCAAGCTTCGGTCAAAGAAGCAGGAAACATGCGTTTTGATTTCCTGCAAAGCAATAGCAATCCCTGCAGTTTTGTACTTTATGAAGCTTATGAAACTGAAGAGGAGGCCGCTAAACACAAGGAAACTGCACATTACCTGGAATGGCGCGAAAAAGTTGCACCGTTTATGGCGGAACAGAGGCTTGGAGTTCGTTACAAAGCAATAAAACCGGAAAACAGTTTAAAATTAAATTATGAACAGCTTTAATATTGCTCGAGTACCCGAATTTTTCTTCGGGGAAGGGATGTTAAAAGAGCTTCCCGGACTCAATAAACTATTCGGCAGAAATATACTTATTGTTACAGGAGGGAAGTCACTGAAAAAATCCGGTTATTATAAGCAGATTATAGAAAGTTTAAAGGATTTTAATGTTTATGTGGTAAATGTTGATAGTGAACCTTCTCCCGTGATAATAGATACGTTTGTACTGAATAATCTAAACAATAATATAGATGTTGTATGCGCAATCGGCGGCGGCAGCGCTCTGGATACCGGAAAAGCTGTGTCGGCCATGCTGAAAGAGGAAAAATTCAGAACTGTTAAAGATTATCTTGAGGGAGTGGGTTCCAGAGAACCATCAGGAAATAAAATTCCTTTCATTGCTGTACCGACAACTTCAGGTACAGGAAGCGAAGCTACAAAAAATGCTGTGATATCAGAAATAGGCCCGGCAGGTTTTAAGAAATCTCTAAGACATGATAATTATATCCCGAATGCTGCTGTAATTGACCCGCAGCTGACTGTAAAATGTCCGGCAACAATAACTGCTGCAAGCGGTCTCGATGCATTATCTCAGCTTCTTGAAAGCTATATCTCAACAAAAGCCAATGCCTTTACAGATTCTCTTGCAGTAAAGGCAATACCGGGGATGTTAAACTCCCTTAATGAGGTTTGTAGCCGTGAACCTGAAAATATTGAAAAGCGAGGGTCTGTTGCGTACAGTTCATTTATATCGGGGATAACCCTGGCTAATGCAGGGCTCTGTACAGTACACGGGCTTGCAGGGGTGATTGGAGGTTATAAAAATATTCCGCACGGAACAATTTGCGGTTTGCTGCTCCCCTACTGGCTGGAGGAAACTGTTGCCGCTCTGCTTTCAGACTGTGGTAAATACAGAAAATACCTTGATAAACTTTCAGCAATAGTTAATGTCACGGGTTTTAATTTTAAGAATAATGAAGATATTGAAAGAATTCAAAATTTTGTAATGCAGGTAAAACAATTGGCCGAAGACTTAGATCTTCCGAAGTTAAATACCTTCGGTGTTACAGAAGGGGATTTAAACTCTTTTGCAAAAGAAGGCAGCAATAAAAACAATCCTGTTAAGCTGACTGCAAAACAAAAACTTAAAATTCTCAAAAAAGCGTTTTAATTTTTGTAACATTTGGTCTCGCTTTTCAGTCCGGCATTGCCCTGTAAACTTGCCCGAGATTAAAATCCGTCTTTTTCTTGAGGATTTTTTATAGTTAACGTAACAATGTTATTGAATTAATACGAAATTATTGATTTTACTTAGTTTACGGAACCAGCTGTGTTAAATTAATATCTTAAAGTAAGAATAACTGGAGAACAAAATGAACAATTCTTCTATTTATTTAGCCTTTATTTACACTTTGGCTGCCGGTTTATGTACTGGAATCGGAAGCTTTATTGCAATGTTCAGCAAAACCTTTAACAGAAAATTTTTTGCCGCTGCACTCGGCTTTTCTGCAGGGGTAATGATCTATGTCTCGTTTGTTGATATTTTTGTAAAATCTAAAGATTCTTTAACTGTTGCCTTCGGTTATAAAACCGGTTACTGGTATACAGTCCTCGCTTTCTTTTCCGGTATAATGATAATTGGGATAATTGACAGGCTGGTGCCTGATTTTGAGAATCCTCATGAGATCAGAAATATCAATGATCCGGAATATGAAGTTAAAAACCGGGAAAAACTCATGAGAATGGGGGTATTTTCTGCACTTGCGATAGCGATACATAATTTTCCGGAAGGACTGGCCACATTTCTCGGGACATTGCATGACCCTGCTGTAGGTTTGAGCATTGGTTCAGCAATTGCCATACATAATATCCCTGAGGGAATTGCTGTTGCAGTGCCTATATACTATGCAACTAAAAGCAAAAAGAAGGCATTCTGTTATTCATTCCTTTCCGGGTTGGCGGAACCTTTAGGAGCGATTATCGGATATTTTATTTTGAGGAGTATTTTTACTGATGAAGTATTCGGTCTCACTTTCGGTTGTGTGGCCGGAATAATGATATATATTTCCCTGGATGAGCTGCTTCCTACTGCAGAAAAATACGGAGAACATCATATAGCAATTTATGGATTAATATCGGGAATGGCGTTGATGGCTTTAAGCCTGCTGCTTTTCATATAAGATCCCCATTATTGCAGTGTCTAAGTTTATCAAAATTTTTTGGCTTTGTTATGGCGGATAATAATCAGAAGTCGAAACTGCTATTTGCTGAGATAAAAATCTTTTTCTATTTTTTCAATGTACTTAACATATTCTTCGGGCAAGTTCTTATATTTTTGAATAATAATTTTGGCCGCGATCCTGATAAACAGGGTATCTATTCCATATTTTTTTGAATTTTTAAAATTCCACGAAAAAGCATTGGAAATAATATTTATACAAAGTAAAACTGACTCTAATAGTGTTCTTTTTATTGAGTAAAACTTCTTATAGGCACTAAATGTTTCGTGTATCAGTTTTGCCGGATTAATCTGTTTAGTGTGAAACACAACAAACATTGCATTATAAAAATCCCAGTTTTTATGAAAAATTCTGCCCTCGCTGTCAAGTGTTTCATATATCTTTGTTCCGGGAAATGGTGTCAATATCATAAACTGAACAGTATCAATATTATTTTCTATCGCAAAGTCTACAGTATTTCTTATATTTTCAGTATTATCATTATCATCACCAAACATAAACATTCCATGTATGTTTACCCCATAATAATGTAAAATCTCAATTGCATCTTCGATATCTTTTCTGGTCTGAGATTTATGATATGCTTTAAGTGTTTCGTCATTAATTGATTCAAATCCGATCTGTACCCATCGAAGCCCGGCGTTAACCATTTTCTTAATTAAATCAGGATCTTTTGCTAAGTCAGTTCTAACTTGTGCAAACCAGGTTATATCAAGTTTTTTTTCTATCATTAAGTCGCATAGCTTATTAATACGCTTTTTATTTGCTGAAAAATTATCATCATAGAAAAAAAATTCCTTGTACTTTGATTGTCTTGCAGCATTTTCTATTTCAGCTAAAATCCTTTCTGGAGACTGCATCCTGAACTGTTTTCCAAATATTTTAGTAACCGTACAGAAGTTACAGTCAAAAGGGCACCCTCTTGACGTCATAACAGGTACTATATCTATTGTTTCAAATCCATCCAGTAAAGAATAATTTATCAAAGGCAGTTTATCTAAATCTTTACATTTTGTGCCGTTAATTACTTTTTGAGTATATTTTCCCTCAATTATATCTATAATAATATCTTCAGCTTCTCCAACAATTACATGATCAACAAGATTTATGAATTCATCAGGAAGAAGTGAGGCATGTATTCCGCCAAATAAAACTTTTGATTCGGGATAAAGCTTTTTAAGCTGGCCTGCTAATACCTTAGCCCTGTTTGCACTTACGGTTAAAGCGGTTAAACAGAATATATCAGCTTTTAAATCGTAAGGGTCAAGTTGTTTGCCGATGATGTTTTCATTCAGTATTTTTACATCATAACCGTTATTGTACAGTATAGTTCCGAGATATAAAGGTCCAACTAAAGGAAGCTTCATGTAATTGTCAAAAACATTTGCTTTATTTCCAAGTGGTTCAATGAAAATAACTCTTTTCTTAGTCATTGCTTTTTCCTTATTATAATCAAAGAGACCCCGCCAATGATAAACAGTGCCCACCAGAAACTGTTGTCATAGTTTATATGCATATAAAAATAAATGGAAATTAAGATTGTAGCTATACCTGCTAAAAGAAGACGTGTTTTGTCTTTGTGTATTAGGTAAAGAGTTAATAGAATTATACCGAGAAAAGTTATAAAGATAGGCCACAGATTTATCAGAATTGACCAGCTATAAAAATTGCAGATAAAAGCTAAAAAACTTAATAATAATAATGCTTCTCCGATAATTAGGTATAAGGAGCTTTTTATTTTCGTATATTTATATATACCTATGAAGCCAATACTTAATATTAAAGTTAGCGCAGGCCACAGTTTTTGAAATATTGTAACATTAAAAATTTCATCTAAGCCGAATAGTACTCCGGCTACTATTAGAATTATACCTATTTTTGTATAATTACTTTCATCTAATTTTCTAAAAGATTTCATAATAAATAAAGCACATTGTATTTAATAATTATATTTCATGTAAAACTTCCATCTTCAGAAGTTTTCACTATACGACATTTTCTGTTTTTAATTTAATATTTTTTCGGAATTATTGAAAATCCTGAATAAATATATTACATATCAAAACCTTCTGATAAAATAATCTATTAAAGAAGATAAATCAAAACATTTTAACAGAAGAATAAAGATAACATATAGATGTATTATTACAAGCAAGTTTTAATAGATATTTCTAAAAGCATTAGCTGTCCGCAGTGAACAGTTTTAGGAGGAGCATTAGGGGGCGAACATTGCTTATCTGTTTAATCCCGAATTATACTGATTTATGACAGTCTCACAGTACAAACCGGAGTTTTCAAAAAAGTTCTTTGTCTCCGACATTAGTAAGGGGCCCCTTAAGTGCTGCTTCTGTAAAGACTTTAATATACTCCTCATTAAAAACGGCATGTCTATATGATCCTACGTTAAGAGCTTCAGTCTATCATTTATTTTTCCCGGCTTTAATTTTATTGTGAAATAGAACAATTCTATAGGTTATTAGATATCCGATGCTCCCTATAACAATTCCGAACACAAAACCTCCTACAAGATAGCAAAGGAGTAATTTCCACCCCATATCAAAAAGATTATTCCATGAGAAAGAATAGAGTGTATCGTGAATAAATTTATTCATTTCGTCAATGGTGATATTATTTCCGGTTATTTTTGAGCCGAGATAGCACAGGCCCGGATACAGAAACGGCGATGTATATGGATTTGTAATAAAGGTTGCCGCAAGGGCAAGAACTTTATTTGCTCTGAATATAACTGCAAGAATAAATGCCAGTATTACCTGTCCGAGCGGTATTGCCACACCGGAGAAAAGCCCTAATCCTATACCAAGTGAGATATAGTGCGGTGAACCGGTAGATGATAATATCATCTTAACATACTTCCGTATTAAGTTGTAAAGTTTTTTTAGCATGATTCGTTGAGTTATGTCCTGAAAAAGTTATAACAGGGGGTGCGGTACTCGAAAATTATCAAAAATTTCTGTTCAGATTTTCTGCTGAAATCCTAAATGAAAAATGTTTGAAAACCTTTTTAAATGACAACTGGTTTGCCTGCGGGGACCTGTCGCAACATAAAAGTGAGCTAAAGAATTCGAAGTTCAAAGCTCAAAGGTCAAAGCTCGAAGGTTTACCGGACTCCAGGTCTAAGCTCTAAGGTCACAAACTGTATGTATCAGTAATGTTTTTGATTAAAAGCTGATTTTGAAATTCATTTACAGATAAATGTTTTTCGGGCTTAACATTTACAGTGTAAGTCTCTCCTGCAGGGAGGTGGAAAAAGTTATCTTCATAATCGGCATTCATATTTTTGAGCTCAAACCATGTCCATAGCGATGGGACATCTGAGGTGATTTTTACATTGAAGCTGTTTCTTCCGGCAGGGTTTACTTTGATCGAATATGCAGTTTTATGAAGTTTCAGGTGTTTCGGCCGTTTAAGCAGAACTAAGTTTGTAGAAACCGTTTTTTTATCTTTCTCAAGCTGAAGCCAAACAAGAATGTTGTTTGTTCTGAGTTTTTTTGCAGCTTTGACCGGATTAATGGTTCTTATTTTTTTAGAAGTCTGTTTGGTGACGGTTGCATTTATTGTTTCTTTATAGAAATTTTTCCCATACATATCAGTTACCGTAACAGTCGCTTTCAGTTTTTTGTCACTCAGGCGGTCGTTGACAATATATATGTCAATATCATTGTTTTCGTTTGTGAAGCCGCAGATGAGGTATTGCGAATAGAATCTTTGTGCTTCGAAATGGAGGGCTTTCCAGCGACAGTAGTAGTCTATTGATGACCAGCTTGTCCCGGGCCAGGTATCATTAAGCTGCCAGTAAAGACTTCCCATAGTCCTGGGCATGTTTGTCCTCCAGTGTTCGACTGCATGTTTGATAGCCATTGCCTGAAGTATCTGCGAAACCCATACTGTATTTTCAAAGCCGTCCGGGAGTTTAAACCAGTCAAGCATATAGTGGATTATTGTTGAATTGCCTATATCTGAGCGCTGATGGTATTCCATTATATGGCTTGTAACATTTCTGTCGGGTGGCAGAGTGAAAGTTTCTATTGTTTTAGGTTCAGGAAATGACTGAAAGCCGAACTCACTTATAAAACGATGTTTGCAGGAGCAGTACCACTCAAAAGGCTTTTTACCGTGCCAGACATCCCAGAGATGTGCGTCTCCGCAATCGGGGTTCTGGGGGTTGTATCTGTTGCCCGCAGAGGAATGCGGGCTTGAAGGCCAGTAATCAATTTCAGGAGAGAGTTCTTTTACGAGAGACGGAAGTAGTTCGTCAAAAAGTTTTTTATAGTCTTCCCGGCTCATTGTTTGCTCAGTCCATTTTTCTCCGACAGTACCCATTTCAAGTTCATTGTTGCCGCACCACAGAGCAAGGCAGGGGTGATTACTTATTCTTCTAATATTGCAGCGGACTTCTTCTTCAACGTTTTTAATAAAATTATCGTCGAATAAAGGGTATCCTGCGGAGGCAAACATAAAATCATGCCAGACTAGAAGGCCAAGTTCATCGCATGTATCATAAAAGATATCTTTTTCATAAATACCGCCGCCCCAGAGACGGATCATATTCATATTGGCTTTTGCGGCGTCTCCAAGGAGTTTTTTATATTTATTATCCGGTATATTTGCAGGGATTGCGTCTGCAGGTATCCAGTTTGCGCCTTTCATAAAAATTTCTATTCCGTTTACAGAGAACTTAAAAGATTCCCCCCATTCATCTTTTTGTCGAATAAGTCGGACAGTTCTAAGTCCGAAATGCTTTTTTAAGTTGTCTATAACGGCCCCTTTTTCATCGGCAAGTTCTGCTTTTACAGTATAGAGATGCTGCCTCCCTAAGCCGTTTGGCCACCAGAGTTGTGGATTAGTAATAGTAAAGCTCCGTGAGAAAAAGCTCTTATCAGTCGAAGCAGTAAGTTCTGTTACAGTTTTATTCTCAAATTCGAGGTGAAGGCGAATAAAAATTTTTCTATTGTCAGGATTTTCAATATGCAGATTTACATCAAGGTCTACATCCCTGTTGTTATGGTTCTGTCCGATATAAATATCAGAAAATCTTACAGAGTCGTATGCTGTGATTTCTATATTTTTCCAAATGCCGCAAGTAAGCAGCATCGGCCCCCAGTCCCAGCCGAAATTGCACTGTTCTTTTCTTATCCAGCTTAAAGGGACATCAAGTTTATGCGGTTTATGATAAAACCAGTTTTGATCATAGCCTTCCTCCTGTCCGGCACAAGGAAGTTTTTTTACTTTTTCTCCAAGTTTTTTACAGTATTCATAAGCAGATTTAAAGAGTATGGAAATTTCGTTCTGCCCCGCATTGAGGTATTCTTTTATATTCCATTCATATACCCTGAACATATTATCGCTTTCAGCGATTTTTTTTCCATTGATTTCTACTGTTGCCAAAGTATCAAGCCCTTCGCAGTGCAGAAGAATTATATCCGAACAAAGTAAACTTTTATCAATAAAAAAGCAGCGCGAATACAGCCAGTCCGATTTACCTATCCACTGCAATTCTTTTTCGTTATCCCTGTGGTAAGGATCAGGAATTTTTTTATTTCTTAATAAATCAGAGTATATGTCACCGGGAACGTTTGCGGGAATTACAAAATCAGTGTTAGCTTTCCTAACAGCCCATTCACCGTTTAGGGATAAATTTTTCATAGTACTTAAGCCTGTTTATGTAGTTATATAAAGTTTAAATCTTTGAATAAAATTATAAGCCCAATTTATCAAAGGCATCTGAAATAGTGTTAACAAAAGTATCCTCGTTGGTTCGTTCCCTTTTAAATGCTCTAAAATCCGCTTCTTCAGCGTTTTCAAGGTTTTCCGGCAGTGTCAGAGATATTTTATCACCTTCAATAGCTTTTACAACAACATCTATTTCTGAACCTACAGGGTATTTTTTATTGAGTTCTTTCAATGAAATATCCACGTCCGTCGGTTTTTTTATTTCACTGATATGCAGCAGCCCTTTTTTGAGAGGGTTAAGCCTGACAAAAATGCCGAAACTTTTCATTCCCTCTATTGTTCCTCTATATCTACAATTAATTTCTATAATATCAGGTATTGCAGTATTTTTTGTTCCGTCGCTGTTTAATGAAAAGTCTCTTGCAAGTGAGATTTTCCTTGCAGCGGTATCAACTTCCTCAATTATAACGTTTATATCATCACCTACAGAAACTGCATCTTTTGCATGGTGTATGCGCTTACCCGGAGTAAGTTTTGAAATATGTATAAGCCCGCTTATCCCCTTTTCCAATTCAGCGAAAGCACCGAAGTCTGCAAGGCTTACAACTTTAGCTTTCACTGATTTACCCTGGGGGTATTTTTCTGCGATATCATCCCAGGATAAACCGGCACTTTTAAGACTCAAAGTAATTTTATTACTGTCCCAGTCGAGAGCTTTAACTTCAACTTTTACTCTGTCAGCTATTGATACAATATCTTCCGGTTTGTCAATTCTTCCCCAGGCAAGTTCTGAAACAGGTATGAATCCTTCTACATAATCCAGGTCTACAAAGACACCGAAGGGCTTTATATTTATTACAGTGCCCTCAATGATATCGCCAATTTCCAAAACTTCTTTAAGTGTTTCAAGCTTTTTTGATTTTTCTCTTTCTATTAGCTTTCTCCTGGATACGACAATATTAAAACGGTTCATTTCTGTTATGAGAAAAGTAAAACTGTTCCCGATATAATCTTCAGGCTGTCCGGGATGTGTATCTATTTGTGAGTATGGACAGAAAGCGTCCCTGTCAGCTATTTTTACGGAATATCCGCCTTTTCTTTCTGAGGTGACTTTTCCTTCAACGGGTATTCCGCTTTCATATGCTTCATCAAGATGGCGGCTGATAGTTTTGCCGGTCATTTTTACTGTTAGAGAAATTTCGCCATGTTTGTCTGATACAAAATATGCCTCTATGATGTCACTTTCCTTTACGGTAAGGTTTCCTTCTTTGTCGAGGAGTTCTTCTCTGTTAATAATTCCTTCGCTTTTCGCATTTATATCGACAAAAATAGACCTTCTGTCTATTGCAACAATTTCTCCTTTAACTTTTTCTCCGGGAGTGAAATTTATATTAAGTTTATCTATACTTCTGTTAAAATCATTAAAGTCCATAATTATACCTAAAAAGCTTGTTAAATAAAAGAATATTAGAATTAACTGGCCTGACCGGCGTGAGATAAATTAGATATTGCACGAAAGAGTTTTATCCCGGCCATATTTCTTGAAGCAGAGCAAGAAGTCTTTCCGTGTAATATCCAATTTACTGATCACCACCGGTAAAGTCCATTACAAATACTTAAAATAGCTTAGAGATATAAAAATTCAATTATATAAATTAATTCTAAAAAATTTATTTGAAATATTGAAAGTGAAGAGAATTATTATTAATATAATGTATAAAATAAATAGAATATAGTCTTTGGGGCCGGGTGAGGCTTACTTAGCGATAAACGGTTAGTTTTAGTGACTGACGGCTGTTATTTACAGTAAAGCCAATTCCCAACCGGCGGTTAAAGCCCGCGAGATTGAAGCTTATGCAGATATCATGATTCAGTGAAATCCTGAAGCCGGCAGTAAAGTCTGAACGGGAAAAGATTATGTTAATTGCTGTTGAAATTATTACCAGTATTTAACTGCAGATATGAGAAGGCACCCCGGGCTGTTCGCGGTGCCTTTTCTGTTGCTACTTCTTTTCAATTTCCCGAGACTGCGTATATAGAAATAAATTATATCCGTAGATGGAGGAAAAATGTTTAATACAACAGAAGAACTTATCGGTGAGATAAACAAGGGGAATATGATAATTCTTCTTGATGACGAGTCAAGAGAAAATGAAGGGGATTTAATTTTTGCGGCAAAGTTTGCCGATGCTGAAAAAATAAATTTTATGATAAAAAACGCAGGAGGATTGATTTGTGTACCTTCTGAACAAAAAGTTCTCGAAAAATTATCGCTGAATCAGATGACTGAAGATAATACCGAGAGCCATAGTACTGCTTTCACTGTATCTGTAGATGCTGCTGAAGGGATAACCTCCGGGATTTCCGCTTCTGATCGGGCAGCTACTGCAAAACTGTTATCGGAAAAGTCCAGCGCTGCGGAGGATTTTGTAAAACCGGGGCATATGTTTCCTTTATGCGCAAAAGATAACGGCGTATTTGAGAGACAGGGCCATACCGAGGCAGCTGTTGACTTTGTAAAATTAGCCGGTATAGATCCGGCAGTAGGGGTGATTTGTGAGATAATTAAAGATGACGGTGAAATGGCCAGAAGAGATGACCTACTCAAGTTTGCAGAAAAATACAGTCTTAAAATCGGAACGATTAAAGACCTGGTGGAATATAGAAAAAGAAATGAAAAAAAACTGGAACTCGAAGCCGAGACTGTGCTTCCTATTAAAAATTTAGGAGAATGGGGAATAAAAATTTACAGAAATATTTATGACGGAAGAGAAAATATTGTACTGGTCAAAGGCTCGGATTTCACAGATAAAACTGCCCTTGTAAGGATTCATTCAGAGTGTTTTACAGGAGATGTTTTAGGTTCGGACAAGTGTGACTGCAGTGATCAGCTGCACAGATCCCTTGAGGCTGTAAATAATGCCGGAGCGGGCGCTGTTATTTACTTGAGACAGGAGGGCAGGGGGATAGGCCTGATAAATAAAATAAAAGCCTATCAGCTTCAGAATAATGGATATGATACTGCAGAAGCTAATTTAAAGCTTGGATTCGGCGAAGATCTCAGGGAATATTCAGAAGCTGCCGAGATTTTAAAAAAACTCAATATAAAGAGGGTCAGGCTTATTACTAACAATAAAGATAAGATTGACGGGCTTATTTATAATGGAATTGAAGTTGTTGGACAGGTTATCCTCCCCGCCAAAATAACGAAGGGTAATAAAAAATACCTGGATACGAAAAAAGAGAAATTCGGACACAGTATAATAGAATACAATCTTGATAATGAATATACTAAAATAAAGGAAAGATAATGGCTAATATTTATCAGGGAAAAATTAATGCCGAAGGCAAGAAATTCGGAATAGTTGTACCCAGATTCAATGAATTTATAACAAAACAGCTTTTAAACGGTGCAATTGACAAGATTATTAGAACCGGCGGGGAAGAAAACCATATTGATGTGTACTGGGTCCCGGGTTCTTTTGAAATACCATCAGCATGTCAGAAACTGGCTTTCAGTAAAAAATATAATGCTGTTATCGCTTTAGGCGCTGTAATAAGGGGGGATACAGCTCATTACGATTTAGTATGCAATGAAGTCGCTAAAGGTGTAGCAAAAGTTTCTCTTGATTCGGGGCTGCCTGTAATTTTCGGTGTAATTACTACTGATACAATAGAACAGGCCGTGGAGCGTGCCGGTACTAAATCTGGAAATAAAGGGGCTGATGCCGCGGAATCTGCAATTGAGATGGCAAACCTGTTCAATGAGTTTTAAAGATGAGAAATATATGGCCCTGGCCCTGAGGGAAGCCGGAAAAGGTAAGGGTTTTGTAAAGACAAATCCTGTTGTTGGAGCAGTCATTGTAAAAAATAACAGGGTTATATCTAAAGGTTATCATAAAGATTTTGGCGGTATGCATGCCGAAGTTGATGCTATTTCAAATAGTTCCGAAAACCCCGGGGGAGCTGTATTGTATGTTACTCTTGAGCCGTGTTCAACTTACGGAAAAACACCGCCATGCACAGAGGCAATAATTAAAAATAAAATCCGGAAAGTAGTGATTGGAACACTGGATCCTAATCCGAAGCATAATGGAAAAGCAGTTGAAATCCTTAAGAAAAATAATATTGAAGTTGTTTGCGGTGTTTTAGAACAGAAATGCCGAAAATTAATTAGACCTTTCGCTGTAGGCATAAAGGAAAATAGACCATATGTGATATTAAAACTTGCGTTAACGCTTGATGGAAAAACAGCTGCTGGAAACGGTGACTCCAAATGGATTACAAATTATGCTTCCAGAAAAGCAGTACATAAGTTAAGACATGAAACTGATGCTGTAATGGTGGGCAAGAGAACAGCTCTGAAAGACAATCCGTCTCTAACAGTAAGGCATATTCCTGCCCTGCGACAGCCGGATAGAATTGTGATAAATAATAAACTGGACATTTCAACTGAACAAAAAATATTTGATACTTCAAAGAACGAAAGAATATATATTCTGACAAAATCAAAAGACGAAAATAGAAAAAAAATATTTAAAGAGAAAAAAAATTTAGTACTGATTGATGACTATAGTACGATAAAAGACGCTCTCAAACAACTTTACAAAAATTACAATATAGGTAGCGTGCTGCTTGAAGGAGGAAGTACGCTTGCCGCTTCTTTTTTTAGAGAAAAGATTATTGATAAAATTTACATTTTCTATGCGCCCAAAATAATAGGCCGGGAAGGGGTTAGTGCTGTCGGAACTCTAAAGATAGAATCGATGAAAGAAGCAGTTAATTTTAAAAATGCCGAGTTTCGTGTGCTGGAAGGAGGAGATTTTCTATTTGAAGGGGAGACGGACTATTTTTATGATTAATGTTATCAGTAATCAGTGAATAGTGGCAATATCTGCGGATTTAGGACACATACCATGTGTCCCTCCAGCATCTTCGGTTACGGCTATGCTTACTAAAAGTTAATGCATCTATTGATCTTAACCTAAATTAAAGAATACGTGCTGAAAGGCCGGCTGACAGCCGGCCTACTCATCAATTATTAATGACAAATTGGATTAAGATCAAGATTAAGGACCAGGATTAAGGATCAGGATTAAGGATCAGGATTAAGATCAGGATTAGGGTAAGATTGAGAATAAGGACAGGAGTAAGGTTAAATATGTTTACAGGACTGATTGAGAAGCAGGGGGTTCTGCGAAGTAAAATCTTTAAAAAGAATATGTATGAAATTACTTTCACTGTCAAACAAAACTGGCAGGATTTGGAAATAGGGGAAAGTATTGCTGTGGACGGTGTATGCCTGACGGCTAAAAAATTTGATGCAGATTCTTTTGTGGCTGATATTTCCCTGCCGACGCTTAAAGATACTACACTAAGTAAACTTAAAAACGGTTCAAAAGTAAACCTGGAAAGGAGTTTGAAAGTTGGCGGAAGACTTGGAGGCCATATTGTTCAGGGACATGTCGACGGTACCGGGAGGATTTTGTCTGTAAGAACACATGATAATAATATTACTGTAAAGATTGCTCCAAACAGGAAACTGCTCGAGCTGATTATACTTAAAGCTTCTATTGCGGTAAACGGTGTCAGCCTTACTGTACAGGATAAACAGGCCGATTCATTCTCAGTAGTAATCATTCCGCATTCTGCTGAAAATACAAATCTCCCGGCTTTGAAAACAGGTGACAGTGTTAATATTGAAATTGATGTACTTGCAAAATACGTGAAGCATTTCTTAAATAGCGGCCGGCAGGAAAATTCCTTAAAGAGTTTAGTGCAGGCATTTACTGATTAATATTTGCTTTTTGTAGCAGGATGAAAACTGTGTAGTCCTTTCACACTAATGCGTGTAGCTGCTATTGGAAGAAAAACATTTACATCAGCTTTTCCAGCTCAACAGTTAATAGGTAAAAATTGATGCTTACATAAACATACATAGCAAGTATTAAAAACCAGGCAGAAGGTTTGTTCACTCGTGATGAACTTAGTTGTGTTCATCGGGAAAAGTATTTTTTTAACAGGCCGCCTAAAGATATTATCAAACAGCAGATAATTGAGAGGTTTGATATATTTTCAAAACCGGGAATTAATAAATTTTCCGGAGCTATAGAAAGCGAAGATAAATTTTTATAGGCTAAATCACCCGGCAAAGTTACCCTGAAAACTGTCGCAAAAAGACAGACACCCGTTGCCATGCCAATTCTTACCACAAATTTTGCAAGTGCTGAAATGGAACTTTTATTATGTTCAGTTGAATACTTCAGTATATTGGGTATATAAGAAGTGATAAAAATCGGATTGATCAGTCCAAGCATAAATAAAAATATTATAACCAGTATAAGGGAATTAACCTGAAAAACGTAATCCAGAAATATATACAGAAAGCACATTAATATGACTGAAAGAAAACAGTAGTAAGAGGAATTGTCAAGTGTTATCTTCTTACCTATTATATAGCCTGTAAAAATGGAAGTTATCCCTGCAATAGACATAACGGCTCCTGCTTTGCCGGGATGCAGATTTATAATATCAATAAGGTAAAACGGAAGCATAAAACTTATTCCGGCAATTACTACAAATACAAGAAAAATCATAAAACATTCATATGTAAAAGCTGGGATTTTAAATAAACTGATATTTATTAAGGGATACTTTGCTCTATTTTCAGAAATAATAAATAGAACAAAAAAAGTTATCGAAGCTGCGCAAAGATAAAGAAATTTGTTCGAATACAGGCTTGATTTTTCACTTATATTTATAATATAAAGCAAAGAGATTATGAACAGTGTACTGAATATCAGGCCTGAATAATCAAATTTGAATGTTGTTAACTCTTTTTCCGCCTTTATATCTTCCGGCAGTACCGCAATTAATAATATCATTGCGGTTAAGCAAATCGGCATATTAATTATGAAAATCCATTTCCAGCCTAATAAATAAACCAGTAATCCGCCTATTAAAGCGCCGCTGCCTATTGCAAGAGAAACGGCAGAAGTCCTGATCCCGAAGATTTTACCCACCTCATTTTTATTAAAGTTTTTTACAATAATAACAGGAGTTAATACTGCGATCGTTGATGTTCCTAAAGCAGTAATACATCTGCTTAAAATTAAAAAATAAAAATTAAATGAAAATACACACATGCATAGCCCTGTAAAAAATATTGTTAAACCTAAAATGAATATCTTCTTGGTATTGTATAAGTCCCCGAGTTTCCCGATTAACAAAACGGAACCCGATATTACCAGCTGATATAAAATTATAAGCCAGGATGCAAGGCGAAGGCTTATCCCGAAAAATTTAGATATCGAAGGTAAGGCTATATAAATTATATTAGTATCAAGCTGGACAGCAAAAACGCAAAAAAATATGGCGGTTATAAGCCATTTCTTTTTTTTCTTTAAATTATATAACATAGTATACGAAGATTTGGTTTTAATGATTGAACATTATTCAATGTAATTGAATTAATATAGCCTTTTTTAGTATACACAAAATAGAATTTGTTCTTCAGGATAAAAGGTCGATAACCATGCCTACCCAGAGCATTACGGCTTTCTTTATAATTTTATCATTAAAGTCAAAGGTCTGTGTGTGAAGCTCGGGCCTGTCTATGCCGGTACCGAGCCCGAGAAACAGTGTCGGGGCGAGTTTCTCATAGGCTGAAAAATCTTCAGAAAATTTGTAAGGTTCCTGTAATTCAGTCCAGTACTCTCTGCCGAAGAGCTCGATGACATTTTTTTCTGCGTATTCCAGCAGCCTTTTATCATTGTGCACAATACTCATAGGCGGTTCGACTGTAAGCTCGTATTCAGCTCCGTACTTTTTACAGATTTCGGAAACAGTTTTTTCCAGAACATCAGGAATAGCTTTTTCCTGTTCAGTTTCAAAGCATCTGGCGTTTCCCTGAAGCAGTGCATTCGGGGGAATAATGTTGCGTCCGGTGCCACTGTAAAAACTGCAAACCTTTAAATTAGCATTATGGAGTATATGGTCCGGTGTATTTATGATATTATCAAATTCATTTACGATCTGTGCTCCGGTGATTAACGGGTCTACACCTTTTTCCGGGGTGGAACTGTGAATACTTTTCCCTGCAATATTAATCTTAAAAAAGGTAACAGAAGATGTTAGAATTCCCGCTTTCCCGTAGAAAACGCCTTCGGTATAAGTAGGCAGGTTATGGAGTCCGATCACTGCAGTCGGGGGATTTTTGTCAAATACTCCGGTATCTATAAGCTTATATGCGCCTCTCAAACATTCTTCTGCCGGCTGGAATAGAATTCTAAGTGAGCCCGGCAGTTTATCTTTAAGTTCATTCAGAACTACTGCTGTGCCGAGAAGTATTGCCGCGTGTCCATCATGCCCGCAGGCATGCATCATGCCTTTAGTTTGGGATTTATAGCTGAAATTATTCAGTTCAGTTTGCGGGATGGCGTCTATGTCTGCTCTTATAGTTATATTCCTCCCGGTTTTTTCCGGGTTTAAAATACAGACAATATCAGTTTCTAAATACGGCTGCTGCGGAAATATATTGTATTCTTTTAGTTTTTTTCTGATTTTTTTCGAAGTTCTAAACTCTTTATAACCTATTTCCGGAATTTTATGGAGTGAATGTCTGAGTTCTATCAGATCGTCAAGTATATTATCTACAGTTTCTTCAGCTTTCAGGAGTAGTTCTTTTTTCATTATAAAGACTCTTATTTTTATTTTTCACGTTGTTGATTCCACTTTTCATAAAATGTTACTTTATCGAGAGGTAGTTTTTCTTTGGTATTAGGTTCATTGTCTACAGGATAGCCGACAGTTATCAAAGAAGCAATTTTTATATTCTTGGGTATATCAAGAATTTTTTTTACTTTTTTTTCCTTAAACCATCCAATCCAGCATGTTCCCAGGCCGAGTGACTCCGCAGCGAGAACGAAATGCTCTCCCGCAATTCCCAGATCGATCAGTTTGTAATCAATGCCTGAAAGCATCGGGGCAAACTTGTGAGTAGTAAATTCAGTAGCTGCACAAAGCGCTATTATAACCGGTGCCTTCATGAACCATGGCATTGGCAGAAAAGGAAGCAGCCCCTTTTTAAAAATTTTTATCCTTGTATTTTTTTCTTTAACAATAACAAAACGCCATGGCTGCTTATTGCAGGCTGAAGGTGAAAGCCGAGCGGCTTCAATGCATTTTTCCAAAAGTGAATCCGGAACCTCTTCATCATCATAGTTCCTGCAGCTTTTGCGTTTTGAAACAAGTTGTAAAAAATTTTTATATTCCATTGATTAAGTGTCCTTGTTTATTATTGCTTTTAAACAAATAGCATTGTTAAAAATGATATTTTATTTTCTGACTAAAATCAATATTAATAAAATAAAACTTAATGATTAGCGTTGATCTTAGTACAGCGAGGTTTATCCTATTTGAGACAAACCGGTAGGGCGCGATCTTCGACCGTGTGAGCCATAGCCACGCTACTACGGGGCGAAGGCTTAGCGCGCCGAAATACAGCATCGTTTACTGAATATGTTATATTTTTCATTTAAATAGTGCCTGAACGAAAACTCCTTATATTTCGTAATATCAAAGAGATATATGGATTTTATCTAACGAAGATTGTTTAATTAATTGTTGGAGTACACGATTTATCGTGCAGGTCTGCAATTAAGCACGAACAAGCTG
>JAIPJT010000008.1 GCA_021733985.1 Victivallales bacterium
AATAAGCAATCCTAAAAAAACACCTATAAAAATAGCCTTATATGTTGCCGGTTTATGATAGTTTAATGATTTTGAAACAGTTGGAATAATGTTGTGGAAGTGGAAAGCTGAAACTGCTATTGGTAAGCATATAGGAAAAAATTTCCAATCTGTAAATAACAGAAAATCAGGTTGAAAATCACCGAAACCTGTAATAATCATAATAAAAAAGCAGGCCCATACCGCAATCATGACAATCGACATACCTTTACGAAGTATGCCTATACCGAAAACAATAAGCGAAATTAGGATACAGAAGTAAATAATCATCACAAGAGTCTGATAATTAGCCAGGTCAGAAAAAAGATGGGCCATCATTGTTGAGATTCCGCTCAAATAAGCAACGAGTACTCCATAGAGAATAAGTAGATTACAGCCGATTGCGATCCATTTTGCTACTGTTCCGAGTTCATCCTTAAAAAAGGACGGTAGGTCGAAATTCTTTTTAGTTGAGTCTATCTTATAAGCAATAAGCCATGCTGAAAACAGCATTATACACCATATAAGAACAGTCCCGGCAAGCGCCGGGAAAAACCCTCCAAGTCCTGATGATATCGGAAGTGCAAGAACTCCCACTCCCAGCACATTCCCCAGCACTAAAAGTGATGATACGAAAATTGAAGTTTTTGACGGAGTCAAATTCTCCTGCGAAATACTTTCTTCTGCCATTATTACTGCCTCCTTTGTTCCCTAATTAACCACCGTCATAATACTTGCGAATTTTTTTCTGTATTCTTAAATTATTCTATCAATATTTTCATATTTTTAAATATTTTTTTGCAAAAAAACAATATTTTTAATCTTTTGGTATATATAAAATTATAAAACATATTTGCATTATAAAAATTCATTTGTTATAATTTTTTAAAAAATAAGGAATTATAATGATGAGTAACAGAGAAATTGAAAAGTATTATGAGAGTATCAGCCCGTTTGAACTTAAAAATAAACTGGCTGAACTGGCTAAAAATAATTATGAAACAATTATGCTTAATGCCGGTCGTGGAAATCCTAACTGGGTGGCTACAGATGCAAGAGAAGCATTTTTCCTGCTCGGCAGTTTTGCAATCGAAGAAGCGCGTAGAGACCTTAGTCGCGTCGGACTTGCAGGGATACCTTCTTTAAAAGGTGCCGGACAGAGATTTGAGGATTTTTGCCGTTTCCATTCTGACAGGGTGGGATCCCAGTTTCTTATCAATGCATATAAGTATGTAACTGAAACCCTCGGACTTGACGGGGATGAGTTTATTACGGAAATGACTGATGGAATACTTGGCGATAACTACCCGGTTCCTGACCGTATTTTAAAAAATGTTTCTAAAATTGTTGATGCTTATATATTAGATACTATGTGTAATCTTGAGCTCCCGCCGGGCAAAATAGATTATTTTGCTGTAGAGGGCGGAACTGCCGCAATGACTTATGTTTTTAATACCCTTAAAGAAAACTATCTTTTATGCCCCGGAGATAAAATTGCTCTGGGTACTCCAATATTTACTCCTTACCTCGAAATCCCGGAACTTAAGGATTATGAGCTCGAAATAGTGGAAATCAAAATGGATGAGAACAATGACTGGAAATATTCGGAGAAAGAGCTCGAAAAGCTTCTGGACCCGGATATCAAAGCTTTTTTTGTAGTCAATCCGTCCAATCCTCCTTCAACAAGTATGTCGAAAGAAGCACTGGAGAAAATCAAAACCATTATAAATACAAAACGAAAAGACTTAATTATTTTAACAGACGATGTCTATGGTACATTTGTGGAGGATTTTAAATCTTTAGCGGCAATAGTCCCAAAAAATACAATCCTTGTTTATTCTTATTCCAAGTATTTCGGGTGTACCGGCTGGAGGCTTGGGGTTATCGGTATCCATAAAGACAATGTATTAGATAAAATGATCGCCTCCCTGCCGAAAGAGAAAAGAGTCGGAATCCATAACAGGTATGAATCTATCTCACCTGACCCCGAAAATATAAAACTGATAGACAGGCTGGTTGCGGACAGTAGAGCTGTCGCGTTAAACCATACCGCCGGGCTTTCGACTCCCCAGCAGGTTATGATGACACTGTTTTCACTGCAGGAGCTTATTGATTCAGACAGCAGGCTCTACAGGAAATGCATGAAAGATTTAATTAAAGTCAGATATGATGAACTTTATAAAGCAATGGAAGTTGAGCCGCCAAACCTTCCAAGCTATGCAATGTATTACACAACGATAGATATACCTCATCTGGCTGAAAAACTTTATTCTAAAAAATTTGCAGACTGGCTTAAAAGTGAGCACGAACCTATCGATTTTGTATGGAGGCTGGCCAATAATAAAGGTGTTGTATTAATGGACGGAGGAGGGTTTTCCGCACCTGAAATGTCTGTGCGTGTTTCTTTAGCTAACCTTGATACAAAAGATTATAAAAAAGTGGGAAAAGCTGTAAAAGAACTGCTCGCTGAATATTATGAAGCCTGGAAATGGTAAAAAAACAGGTTTTTAGCGTTTTTTCTTCGTAAGCTGTATACAATGGTTATTCCAGTCTGGGTTTTTTAACATATAGGTCAGGAGTCAGGCGATGTCCTTTGATTTGCTTTATATGCAGATTCTCTGTTTTGGAATAGTCCTTCTTGCCGCTTATTTCGGAGGCAGGCTGTCACAATTTTTTAAGGCGGGAATAATTGTCGGCCAGGTTATAGGGGGAATGGTCGCAGGACCGGTTTTCTTAATTTTTATTGAAAAAAACCTTCCCGTATACCGTGAGGCAATCCATTCACTCCATTTTTTTACTTTTCTTTTTCTGGGGATAATAGTTTTCGGAATTGGAGATGAGCTAAGTCTTGACAAGTTAAAAAGAACTGGAAGAGATTCAATTATTGTATGCTGCATACAGGCATTTACCACCTGGGTTTTTGTTACAGGCGCCTTTCTTTTAATGGGTTTCAGCCAGATTGCGTCTTACATTATCGGCAGTATAAGCATCGCAACAGCGCCTGCCTCAACTTTTGTTATAATGAATAAACTTGGAATAACCGGCAAAATGCGCAACATGCTGGGGGGTATCGTAGTTTTAGATGATGTTATAGGAGTTTTATTTTTTTCAGTAACAGCCCAAATTGCTATAATGTTGAATGCGGACAGTGAATTTTCGCTTGACCTTGTGTTTTATCCGGTTGTTATGAAGTTTCTATGGGCTGTTTTAGTCGGGGTCGGGGTATATTTTCTTCTGCGCTTAGTTATCGACCGTAAATGGTTAAAGCTTGAAGCCAAAAAACATTCCGGACCGGTTTTCGGTTCGGATTTTCTCTCCCGTCTGATTACGGAAATGCCAGGCCCTTCAGTTGAAATTTTCATTTTAATAGCCGGCTGTGTATCTCTCGGCATAGGCTTTGCCCTTCATTTTCACCTTCCATTTTTAATTACCGCAGTTACAGCGGGTATACTTATCTCCAATTTTTACAGCAGAGAAGTTTTTGAATCGCTCCGTATAGAGAACAGCACTTCTTTATTTACCCTTCTTTTTTTTGCTCTTATAGGGACAAATGCAGGTATTGAATGGCTGCATTATGAAAATTTTCTCTTTATAGGTATCTTTATAGCAGCCAGAGGCGGAGGTAAAATTATCGGAACCTGGTTCGGATGTAAAGTTACAAAACAGGAAAAGCGTTTAACTTCATGCCTTCCCAAACTTATGCTGCCTCAGGCGGGTGTAGCAGCAATTGAAGCTTTTTATATTGCCGCAGTTATGGGTGCAAACGGTACTAAGATCTTAAATATTGTCCTGCCGGGGCTGATAATTTTTGAACTGATCGGAGTATTTATTTCTGAGAAAGCACTGTATCTCTGGCGCTCATGGATGACAGGAGGCGGAGAACTTGTGGACCAGGAAAAAGTTTATAAAAATATTATCAAAACCCCCGGTATGGATTTCAGGAATTTTCTGTATCCGGAGTGCCTGCGTGTTCCCCTGGATGTAAAATCAAAAGGGGAGGCAATATGGGAACTGATACAGACATTGCATTCTGTAGGTTTTATTAATAAACCGGGTGAAGTTCTTGACAAAATACTTGAAAGGGAAAGAGAAGGTGGAACAACTCTTGGGGAGGGTATCTCAATTCTACACTGCAGACTGCCCTATCTTGAAAAACCTGCTATAGTTCTTGGAGTGCTGCCCAAAAACCATAACATTGATTTTGATAATTCACATAATGAAAGAATAGATATAATATATCTTGTGCTTTCTCCTTCAGCTGATCCGAAAACGCATTTGCAGATTCTTGCCTCTATAGCTAAATTCCTTTCTGATAAAAAAATAAGAGAAAAACTCAGAAACGCACAAGGGGCGGAAGAAGCATTGGAAATAATTAAAAACAGTTAAATTATGTTATATTTTGTATTTTTCAGCTTATTGATAAGATGTTTTTTTAACTTATAATTCCTAATAGCTTTAAACAGAAAGGTTTTATCCCAAATTATGCATTTTGTTGCCTTGCAGCTACTGCACACTGCGTGATTACATAATCCGGATAAACTGCTGAGATAACCCCTTTTCGGGGGAAGCACTGATTATTAAAAATTAAGAAGGGGGCTGTTTATGTATAAAAGATATATAATATTCATTTTAATGATTTTTTTATTTTTACTGTTTACTGTTACAAGTTTAAGCGCAGACACCGATAATGTTGAAAAGATACAGACCCGACAATCCCACAGTATTGGTTACTGTCTGGGTAGAGGATTGTCAAACATATGCCTCGGCTGGATCGAAATACCCCGGAGAATCTCTTATCAGGGGTCGGAAATTCCATTCTTCGGCCTTTTTTCAGGCGCTGCTTATGGAGTGTCCTTAACAGTATGGAGAGCATTTTCAGGCGTTACCGATTTTATATCATTCGGAATGGGCGGAGGAAATAGTTTTTTTAAATTTGGTTTACCCGATTTTCCGTGGAACGGTCCCTGGGTGAAAAAACCGAAACACATTAAATAGATGATTTAATATGGATTTTCCGAATTGTTTTAATTTTTATCTATAGAAAGTGAAGTTTTGTGCAGAAATCTTATTACAGGTTATACTTGTTTCGGGGATTTGTTCTACTTTTTTGTCTCACAAGTATCTTTGAAGCTGTTGGCAGTGAAAATGTTAAAGGAAAAGTGGCAAATCAATACCAAAATGTTGCTCTTAGAAAGAAACTTGGACAGTTGTTAGTTCTGGATTTCAAAAATTGGGGGAAGGATAACGATGGAAAAGATATCCCTTATACGGAACCTAATACAACTGTAGAAAGGATAGTGAAAGATTATAATCCCGGCGGAATTATACTTTTTAAAGAAAATACTGTATCCCCTTCACAAACAGTAAAACTTGTTCAGAGTTTTCAGCAAAACTCGGATATTCCGTTAATTATTGCGATTGACCAGGAAGGCGGGATTGTCACAAGGCTGCAATCCGGAACCAGAATGCCGGGCAATATGCTTTTAGGAGCAGCCCGTAAAACTGAAATCACAAGGAGTGTAGCTGAAGTAATAGGTAGAGAGTTAGCCTGCCAGGCAATAAATATGGATTTTGCCCCTGTATTAGACGTGAACTCAAATCCGGAAAATCCTGTAATAGGGGTTAGGTCTTTCAGCAGTAACCCTGCTTTGGTATCGAAACTGGGCGTTGCATATATTAATGGTTTAAATCGTGAAAATGTTATGGCGTGCGTTAAACATTTTCCCGGACACGGAGATACAGCCGCAGATACCCATGCGGGCCTTACCACAGTCAAACATAATCGGAAACAGCTGAATAAAATAGATCTTCCGCCTTTCAAGGCAGCAATCAATGCCGGTGTAAGTGCAGTAATGACAGCACATGTAATCGTACCTGCTTTAGACAATTCAAAACAAAAGTCCATAAAAGACGGTAAAGTTATTGGAACCCCGGCTACTTTATCAAAACCCATAATTACCGGAATTCTCAGGAAAAAATTCGGGTTCAAAGGTTTAGTAATCACTGACGCAATGGACATGAAAGCTATAAGCGATAACTTCGGAAAAGATGAGGCCGTAAAAAAAGCTATCTTAGCCGGGGCAGATTTACTGTTGATGCCTGTAAAGGTATGGTGCAGTGAGGATGTTAAAAAACTGGAAAAGCTTATTGATTTTATTCAGAACGAATATATAACAAACCGGAAATTCAAAGACAGGATAGATGATTCTTATGAAAGGATAATCGCATTTAAAGAAAAGCATAGAGTCAATATTAAAAACTTCAAAAACTCAAAAATGGATGCAGTTATATCGAATGCTGAAAAGATTGTAGGGTCCAGGCAAAATCATGCAATAGAAAGGTTTGCATCAGAAAAAGGCATTACCCTGTTAGAAAATCAAAATAATATTCTCCCTTTTCGAATGGCGGATGACTGCAGGATTTTGGTAATATGCAGTAACAGTTTGAGGCTTAAAATTGTGAGCAATGAAATACAAAAGATAGCAAACTACAATAAAGAAACAGTCAAAGTAAAAACTCTCAAGGCAGACTATAAAAGGCATATTACAGATAAACTTAAAAAAGCAGTTAAAAATTCTGACATAATTATATTATTAACTTATAATTTGGACAATTCAGATCTCCTGCCTGGACAGATTATAAATTTTGCAAAAAAAAGATCTATTAAAAGAGTTACTGTTTCTTGTCGCAATCCATATGACATTGCATATACTCCAGGTGTTGATGCTAATCTATGTATTTATGGGGCTCCGGTCAATTGCAGTAATAATGAAAAAATCACTTCTTTAGGAATAAACCTCAGGACTGCAATAAAAACGATTTTTTTAAATCTGAATAATAAAAAACCTCTTAACAGTCCTGAAGGGAAATTGCCGGTTAGTATACCGGGGAAGAACAGATCATGCATTTTATATAAATACGGACATGGTTTGAAGTATTAAAGATTATACTTAATACCGGGTTTCGATTATTAATGAGCCTGACCTGTTTTTTAATAAACTTATACTTTCGAAGTTTGAAATATTATCTCTGGAAACATATTTTTTCTATATATTGATGTTGCATAATTAGAGTAAAATCTTCCAATGTAACATTTATATATCCTGTTAAATTAAATATGATTGTTAATTAATGAAGGGAAACAACTATGTGCAGCGCTGAACGAATTGATGGGAAACTGATTTCACAGAAAATCCATGAAGAAACACTCGAAGAGTCAAAAAAGCTGAAAGAGAAGCACAACCTCCAGCCAGGACTGGTTGTAGTACTTATAGGTGAAGACCCTGCTTCGCAGGTTTATGTTAATATGAAAGAAAAAAAATCTAAAGAACTCGGTTTTTACTCTGAAAAGATTGTTCTCAACAAAGAAGCTACAATGGATGAAGTACTTACCCTGATACACAAGCTTAATAACGATCCCAGAGTTCATGGTATACTTGTACAGTCACCTCCTCCTCCGCAGATTGATGAAGAAAAAGTTATAGAATCAATTGATCCCAAAAAAGACGTTGACTGTTTTCATGCTGAAAATGTAGGAAAGATGCTTATTGGAAAAACTGACGGTTTTTATCCGTGCACTCCCTATGGGGTAATGAAGCTTCTTGAATACAGTGATATTAATCCTTCAGGAAAACACGCTGTTATAATCGGCAGATCAAATATTGTCGGAAAACCTATGATGTCACTTTTGGTGCAGAAGGCTAAAGGCGCGAACGCCACAGTCACAGTCTGTCATTCCAGAACACCAAATATTCCTGAATTAGCACGTCAGGCGGATATAGTTGTAGCAGCAATAGGAAAACCTGAATTTGTAACTGCTGATATGGTAAAAGAAGGTGCCGTAGTAATAGATGTCGGTATTAACAGAGTTGAAGATGCTACAAGAAAACGCGGATACAGGCTGGTGGGAGATGTTGCGTTTGACGAAGTCAGTAAAAAAGCCTCGAAAATTACTCCTGTGCCCGGAGGCGTAGGCCCAATGACAATTGCTATGCTTATGCAGAATGCAGTAAAAGCCTGTAAGATGCAGAATGGAATAACAGATTAAATATTCATACATTTTAAGGCGTATGGGCTATCCATATGCCTTTTTTTGATTTTCCTACTGCTTTTTTTCGGGTAAGATATGGCTATTTTTTTAATTT
The DNA here is from genome assembly GCA_021733985.1 of Victivallales bacterium. GTDB lineage: Bacteria > Verrucomicrobiota > Lentisphaeria > Victivallales > GWF2-38-69 > JAIPJT01. Next base: position 8,163 of record JAIPJT010000008.1, read on the forward strand.
AAATAATTTCTCTATTCCAGTTGTGAATATCAGAAATTTTACCGTACTGTATATCCCTTAAAGTGCTATAAAGCTTCATAAAAACCGGACCGCATTCCTCACCGAAATGCAGTGTCAGGTTGTTTCGGGTAATACTGCTCAGCGGTGTAATAACTACGGCTGTCCCGCATGCACCTACTTCTTTAAAGTTTTTCACTTCTTCGAATTCGATTGGCCTTATTTCAACTTCAATTCCTAAGTCCCTTGCAAGCTGTATGAGCGATTTATTCGTTATACTGGGCAGAACTGATTTAGAATTAGGCGTAACGTATTTCCCTTCTTCTGAGATCCCTATAAAATTACTGGTTGAAAACTCATCAATATATTTATGTTCTTTGGGGTCAAGGAAAAGTACTATCGGATAACCTTTCTCCTTAGCTAATTTAGACGAATGCATCCCTGCAGCATAATTTCCGGCAAGCTTATACATTCCTGCACCGTTTGGAGCAGTTCTGTCAAAATCATCAAGTATGATTGCATTTACAGGTTTAATTCCGCCTTTATAATAAGGTCCTACCGGGGCTACATATACAATAAACTTATATTCATCTGAAGGATTAACTCCCATTACAGGGCCGGATCCGAACTCAAAAGGCCTTATATATAAAGCACCACCTGTATCATAGGGAGGAATATATTCAATATTCTCCTTTATCACTTTGTCTATAGCCTCCTGGAAAAGTGCTGTAGGTACCTCAGGCATGCTGACATATTTTGCAGAATCAGCCATTCTGGAAGCATTGTCTTTATCCCTGAATGTTCTAACTTTTCCATCTGCGCAACTGAATGCCTTTAGCCCCTCGAAAACAGCTTGTCCGTAATGAAGGACATTTGCGGCAATACTTATTTCTATTGTATCATTATCTACAAGTTTACCATCATCCCATTTGCCGTTTTTATATGTATATTCTATATGACAATTAGTTTTAATATACTCAAAGCCAAGCCTTCCCCAATCAATTTGAGCCATAACTTTCCCTCATGATAATTAATTATGTTAACAAGAACATCATTGATGATATATAATATATGAATACAAGTCAGCAAATTAAAATATTTTTTTTGATTAAATATAAAAAAAAGTTAATTTTAATATATATTTTAAAATATTGTTTATATTATTTTCTTGAACAATAGGTTTAATAAGGAGAGATGTATGAGACTTACAAAGTTTTTTTTATTGGCAGTAATTTGTTTTTTAGTAACTGCCTTAGCCGGCTGTGCATGGTTTAGAGGAGAGACTGTACAACCTGGAGGGAAGCAAAAAAATACCGTATCTGATAAAATACCTCAATTGGGCGGAGACGACAGTGACGGAATAGTTATAGATTTGGGCTCTGGCACTGAAACGCTACCTTCAAGACCTACAAAAGACTGGAAGCCAATAAAAGAAAATAAAGTTACAATTTATTTTGCATTTGACCAGTCGAGTATCGGTACAGCACAGATTCCACAGCTTGAAGCTGTTGCAGAGTATTTAAAAAAACATCAACATATGGGTTTGATAATACAGGGCTACTGTGACGAGAGAGGAAGTCATGAATATAATATCGGACTCGGCGAAAGACGTGCCCTTGCGGTTAGGGATTTTCTTGTTAGCTTAGGTGTTCCGGACAATCATCTCCAAACAATAAGTTACGGCAGTGAACGCCCCGCTGTTTCCGGACATACCGAATTTGCCTACAGTAAAAACAGAAGGGCTGTTTTAATTCCGGCAGAAATGTAATATTTATTTTGAAGCCGAATCTAAAAACAAAATTTGCAGCCTTCCTCGATCTCCGCAGATACACTCTCTTTTAGTGCAGCAAACAAAATAAAACTTGATAACTAAAGTTCAGCAGGGCAACAAATGAAAAATAATGATGGTCATCTTATAATAGGTGCAAGTACTGTAAATTCTGACCTGTTATATAAAGTTGGAGTTTCAGTACCGGATCCGATTATCTATTTTAAAATTTCTGACAAAGAAGGCGTGGTTGTAAAAAGACTGGAATATGAAAGATTTAAAAAAAGCATAAAGGACAATATTCCCGTATTCCTTCCACAGGATATTGTTGAAAACTCCTGTGCAGTTCCGGACGAGGTTAAAGTCCTGGAGGAAATTATCAAAAAATATAAAGTTCAATCTTTTGAAGTACAAAAAAAATTTCCGATTTATTATGCAGACCTCCTCCGGAAACTCGGTGTAGAACTGAAAATTGCAAAGGGTGATTTTTTTCCTGAAAGAAAAATAAAAACCAAGTCAGAAATAGATAAAATACGGGAAGCTGTCAGAACAGCCGAAAAATGTATGTCCAGAACCGAGACTGTTTTAAGAGAAGCTAAAGTTGATAATGATAATTATCTTGTGTGGAATGACAAGGTTCTAACCTCTGAAGCGCTCCATGCTGAAATCTGTTTTGAGGCTATAAATAATAATTCTACAGCAGTTAATACCATTGCCGCATCGGGAGTGGACAGTTCGCAGCCTCATAATATCGGGTCAGGCCCAATCAAAGCCGGTACCCCCATAGTTGTAGATATATTTCCCCGTATGAATAAGACCGGATACTGGGGAGATATGACTAGGACTTTTGTAAAAGGTAAAGCACCGGATAAAATAAAAAAAGCTTATGAAACAGTACTTAAGGCAAAAGAAAAGGCAAAAGAAAAAATACGAAATGGTGTGAAAGCTTCGGAAATACACAAACTGGCCGTTGATATTTTGGACAAACAAGGATTTACCACCGGTACAAAGGACGGAGTATTTTACGGCTTTTTCCACTCTCTTGGTCATGGACTTGGTCTTGATATTCACGAAAACCCTATTGTTTCTACAAAAACAGATGCTATTTTAAAAACAGGCAATGTTATAACGGTTGAACCGGGAGTTTATTACAGGGAGTGGGGGGGTATTAGACTGGAAGACGTGATTATTGTTAAAGATAATGGTATCGAATGCCTGACGGAGTATAATGAAATACTGGAATTAGGATAGCCTAAACCTAATCTCAGAAATAGATTGTGTGTATATGGATAATGAAAAAATTAAAAAACTGGCCGTTGCTTCAAAACGAAATTATTATATTATGCAGGCTTTTACCTATCTGACTGCTGTCATATTTTTTATTGCAGTATATTTATATTCAACAAATACTCTGACTCGATTTGTATCATATATTTATTATTTTTTCTTTTCCATGGCTATAATAAGTTTAGTTTTAGGTATTGTTTTCAATAAGCAAATCAGTAATAATAAGGATATAGTAAATTATTTTATAAACAGCGATCCGGTATATTTAACAAAATTTGTCAGGAACCGTTTTATAAACGGTTTTATCAATATTATTTTAATAATTCTTTTGATTGTTTCCTTCTTTATGAAAGGGATACGTCTGCAGATTGTAAATAATATTTTCTTCATTTTAATTATTTTCAGTTACTGGTTTTCCAGTTATAATTATTATATGATGTTTAATAAATGGCATAATCCGAAATAAAATTATTTGTAAATGTTATATTTAAAACAAATAAGTAATATATTAGAACAGTTCTTTACATGAAGGGGGAGGATACGCTAATGCCTAAACAAATACCAGCAAAAGAAGCAAAAGTCTTTATTGCAAAGCTTGATTTCAAGAGTGATCTTCTGGTACAATTAACTGATATAGCAATAGCAAATAATATTAATTTGGGAAAAATTGAAGCAATAGGGGCCGTATCAAAAGCAACTGTCGGATATTACAATCAGGATTCCTTCAAATACCAGTACGAAACGCTGAATAAGCATTTGGAAATTATTTCTCTGATCGGAAATATTTCGCTCAAAGACAACAAGCCAGTAATTCATGCTCATATTACTCTTGCCGATGAAAACGAAAAAGCTTATGGAGGACATTTGGCTCCGGGAACAGTTGTATTTGCATGTGAGGTTGTAATTACTGTTTTCGATTCTGAAGAAAAACTTGAAAGAGGACTGGATAAAAACACTAAACTGCCGTTGTGGAAGGACTGACCGCATCTGTGCATTTTTTTATTTTTCAGAATTTAATTCTTGCAAAAACCATTTTACCAGTTTTAAAATATTTGTTCAAGCGAGTGTCTCCTTGTTTTTAAATCAGAGCTTACGGCATTGAGACTTCTCTTGATTTTATAGCACAAAAAAAACATAGAAAAATGAGGGGAAAAGCATTTTTCTGAGGGAAATAGAAATCTTAAATAGTGTTTTGTGCCTAAAAAGCTCAACAAATAAACAAATAAACGACTATACAAATTTACAAAACCGGAGATTTTAACAGGAGGATGATATGAAAAAGTTTTTATTGATAATTGCAATTATCTGTTTATGCGCAGGCTGTCAAACAAAAAACAGAAAAGACTGTCAGCCAAATAAAAATATGAGATGTAAAAAGAACCAATTGATCGGCGGCTGGTACCCGGTTTTTTTCAACAAATACAATAAGAAAAAGGTTAATGAAATTATTGACACAATTGCTGACGGAAGAGCTAAACGTGTTTCAATTTCTTATGATGAAAATAAAAAACTTGCTGATAAAATTTTAGCTGCAATTCAAACTAAATTGAACTTTGCTGTTGAAATGAAACATGTCTCTCCAAAAGACGGAAGTGCTAAATTCGATCACTCAAAAGTTGTCGTTACTATCCATCTGAAATAGCTTTATTTTACTGATTCAGAATTTGTTTTAAATCTGTATAATTCTTAATTATTTTATCGGTTTTTTTAAGCAGCCGCCTTAAAGAATTGTGTCCTGAAGGGAAGAGATAACATTCTATCCCCATAGCTTCAGCGGCGTCCAGGTCATGAATAGTGTCACCGACATAAAGGCAGTTTTCTCTGGGAGTTCCTATTCTTTCTATTAATTTTTTCCCGTTTTCAATCTTCGAATCTGCTTTTATGTGTTCAAGCCCGGAAGTGTAAGCAAAAATTTTATGAAGTTTATGGAACAGGAGTATATCTTTTAAATATTTACCCGGATATGCTGTAAGTATAGACTGTTCTATCTTAGTTTTATTAATGCAAGGCTGGATTTTAGTGAAGTGTTCATGCAGGACACATTCATATTTCCGTTTTTCGTAGTAAAGCATAAATTCTGCTGATATTGCATCAAAAGAAATTTCAGAAAAGTCAAAACCGATATTTTTATAAAATTTTTCTGCGGGAAAATCAAAAACCTCAGAATATATTTTTTCTGTTATCTGCGGTTTGTCTCGACTGGACAACATTTTATTTATAATTTCAATACACAGCCAAGAATCATTTATTATAGTTCCGTTCCAATCCCAGATTACATGTTTGACATTTCTCATTTAATTTTCCTTACTAATCATTATTCAGAGTTTAACATTTGACCTGACAGAATATAGTTTACATTATCACCTATTTAAAGCTTTCAGTTGATTTTTATATTGTACAAAAATGCAGTCAACAGGCTAAAACATTTTATTCGTGAGTGATGTCTTTATAAGTAAAAATATTGAATTCTCTATCTGTTAAATTAATTGTTGAAAATTTGACACTAACCACTCGTATCTCGCCATTAGGCCTGGTTATTCTAAATTTTCTTTTAGCGGGAAAAGAATTGTCAATTATATATTTCATCTCAGTTTTTCTATCATTGGGGTGAACACAGTGACTCAACCAAAAATCCGTTCCTCCCAGATATAACTCTTCTTCAGGATATCCGAGCAATTCCGCAACAGCTCTGTTGATGAAATAAACGTCTTTCCTGTTTGAATAATTAATTATGAAACCGTCAGAAGCAGTGTTTAGAGAAAATTTAAGTAACTGTTTAACATCCTCTTTTTTCTTTTTTTCTGTGATATCCCGGCTGACTGTCAGCGTATATTCGGTACCGAGGAAATATTTCTTACGCCTTGTAGCCTCTATCCATATAACGCTTCTATCTGATTTGATTATTCTGTATTCATCTCTTTCCGGCCATGCTCTTTTTTCAAGGTAGTTCATCTCCCTTTCTTTATCCAAAGGGTGCAGGCACTCTAACCATAAGTTAACCCCGGATTTATTAAAAGATTCAGCAGTATAACCAAAAATCCTTTCTGTAGCATTATTTGCATATTTTATCAGATGACTGGAGGTGGCTTTATCATAACTGCTCAATGTTAAGGCTGATTCCATTACATCTGCATTTAGTCTCAACAATTCGCTGACTTCTTCATTTTTCCTTTTATCTGTTATATCCCTTATAACAGAACACATAACTTCTTTACCGAGAAAGTGCTGGAAGTCGCAGGTTGCTTCAATCAAACGGATCTGCCCGTCCGGTTTGATAATCCGGTATTCTCTACGATCGGGCCACGACCTGTCGCGATAGTATTTACTCTGTTCGGAACGGTCGTTGGGGTGTACACAGTTTTTCAGCCAGTAGTCAACTCCGCCTTTCTTGTATTCCTTTGCATTAACTCCCATTATATTTTCTATAACTTTGCTGACAAAAAAATATGAATTTTTATTTAATTCGCGTATGCAATAGGCATCAGATACGGAATTAAGTGATAATTCCAGCATTTCCCGTATTTCTTCATTCCGTTTTCTCTCAGTAATATCAATAAAAGTTCCAACTATACCGCCAATTTTCCCTTCCGAATCAAATATTGGGTATTTTGAGATTAAGCCCCATTTCTTTTTTCTTGTCCCTGGAATTATATCTTCTGAATCAATAATGGGTTTGCCTGTGAGAAGCACTTCTGTATCCTGCTTTTCATTGTTCTTGGTTTCATTTAAACTGAAAAAATTATGATCTTTGTGACCGAGAATCTGATTTTCTGTGAGCGGAGAAGAAGTATTATTTAAAAAAGCCCTGTTAGCCGTTATATATTTCAGTTTTGTGTCCTTAACATAAAACATAAAGTTCATGGAGGACATGATTGCTTTTATAATTATTGAAGTCTGATTAAATTTTTTAAATAATTCTTCAAGATTACTGAGAAAAACTTTTTGGACCGACTCCTGGTCTATGTCTTTTTTACCTGAAAAAATATGCCATGAATTAGCCAGTTCACTGATATTACCTTCAGATAAAGGATATTCAGCTTTTAGATCCGATATTTCTGTAACAGGTATATTTAATATACTTGCCAGGTTCCTTATCTTCGGTGACGTAGGCTCAGTCCTCCCCTTCTCCCATGACCATATTGTTCCTCGGTCAACGCCTAATTGTTTTGCAACTGAAGTTACAGATATTTTATTTTTCCGGCGCAACTCTTTAAATTTGTCGTAATAAAATTTCATTATAAATAATTTTTCAGCTAACTAATGCATAAAGGTTAAATTAAACCTTGCGACTAAACACGTTATGCTGCTCCTTATGTGTTAAAACTGTATATGTCCCTCTTTTTTAATTCAACACATTATGTTAAATATTCAACTCTTGTTTGTTGAATTAATAATAATTTAAAAAAAAGTATTGAGATTTGAGTTCAATATTATTTATTTTTGGTATAGTCAAAAGGCACTATTGAAGCTTAAGGATGTTTATAATGAAATTAAACAGACAATTAGGAATAGCCGATTACTTTCCTCACAATGGGGAAATTACGGTATATCGTGTCCTTTGCCGAACAAGAAAACTTTCCGCAGTTATAATTCCAATACCCAAACAAACAAGAGGAAATTATTATGAATGTCACAAGGAAAATTATCGAGGAGCATTTGATTGAAGGGAAAATGGTTCCCGGTGAAAAAATTGCAATCCGGATTGACCAGACCCTTACTCAGGATGCTACAGGTACAATGGCGTATCTTCAGTTTGAAGCACTGGGGATCCCCAGAGTCAAAACAGAACTGTCTGTCTCCTATGTGGATCATAATATGCTCCAGAGCGGTTTTATGAATGCAGACGATCACGCTTTTCTCCAGTCTATAGCAAGAAAAAGCGGAATAAAATTTTCCAGGCCGGGTAATGGCATCTGCCATCAGGTCCATTTAGAAAGATTCGGGGTCCCAGGTAAAACACTTGTCGGTTCGGATTCTCACACGCCTACAGCCGGCGGACTCGGAATGATGGCAATAGGTGTCGGCGGGCTGGATGTTGCATTATCAATGGCCGGGCAGAAATTTTACCTGACTATGCCTGAAGTTGTTGAAGTTAGATTGACAGGTAAATTAAATGATTTTGTAAGTGCTAAAGATGTTATTCTGGAGCTGTTAAGACGTCTGAGCGTAAAAGGGGGTGTTGGAAAAGTGATGGAATTTACCGGCCCGGGTGTTGAAACTCTAACAGTTCCAGAGAGAGCTACTATAACCAATATGGGTGCCGAACTTGGCGCAACAACTTCTTTGTTCCCTTCTGATAAAACAACAAAGCGGTTTCTTGAAATACAGGGACGGGGCAGAGATTGGAGAGAGATGAAAACCGATGCAGATTCTTCATATGATGACCTGGTTGAAATAAATCTATCAGTACTTGAACCGTTAATAGCACAGCCTCATATGCCGGATCAAGTTGTAAAAGTTAAGGAAATTGAGGGAAAGCCGGTTCAGCAGGTAGTTGTAGGCTCATGTACAAATTCCAGTTACAAAGATATTTCAGCCGTTGCGCAGATGCTTAGGGGCAGGAAAGTACATGAAAATGTATCAATGGGGCTTCTGCCCGGCTCTAAACAGGTATTGAGGAAAATAACTCAGACCGGAGAACTTGATACAATTCTCGCCGCAGGAGTAAGAGTTCTTGAAAGTTCATGCGGTGCATGCATAGGAATGGGATTCTCGCCCGGCACTGACGGTGTGACACTCAGGACTTTTAACCGAAACTTCCTTGGGAGGACCGGAACTAAAAGCGCTTTAGCGCATTTGTGTTCGCCTGAAGTTGCGGTTGCAGCTGCTATTACAGGGGAAATCGCTGATCCGAGAACACTCGGTATCCCGAAGCCTTTTGTAGATGATGAAACAACTTTTGATATAGATGATTCAATGATCCTTGAGCCCGCAGAGAATCCCGATGATATCGAAATTGTCAGAGGGCCCAATATTCAGCCCTTACCAATCAATGAAGGAATAGGAAACAAAATTAAAGGAACAACTGTTTTAAAAACCGGCGATAATATAACAACTGATCATATTATGCCTGCCGGAGCCAAAATTCTTCCTCTGCGTTCGAATGTTCCGGAAATTTCAAAACATGTTTTCGAAGTTATAGATCCTGATTTTCCGGAAAGAGCTAAAGCCGCAGGCACCGGTATAATCATAGGCGGTGAAAACTATGGACAGGGATCCAGCAGAGAACACGCTGCGCTTGCGCCTATGTATTTAGGGATAAGAGCAAAACTGGTTAAAAGTTTTGCAAGAATTCATTTGGCTAATCTAATCAACTTCGGCATAATGCCTCTAACGTTCAAAAATCCGGACGATTATGATTCAATTGACCAGGGGGATAAACTGGAAATCGATTTAAACACTATCCGTACCGGAGAAGTTGAAGTTAGAAATATAACCAAAGGGACAGCTTTTAAAGCCGAGCACCAGCTTTCAGATAGGGAAATAGATATAGTTAAAGCCGGCGGAGCATTGGGTTATGTTAAGAAATTCATTTAACTCGTTAAACTTTATATATTAATAAGAAAAATAAATTGGAGTATTAAATGGCACAGAAAGGTATATTGGAGTATGACGCAAAGGCCTTGATTGCCAAAGTCTGGGATAATTACTTTGGAACCGACTTCAAGTTTAATTTCAAATCGGTTTTGATTGATGAACAAAATTCAATGAAAAACCGGTTAAATTCAAATTCATGGTTAAAAGAACAAAACCTCGTTGTAAAACCTGATATGCTTTTTGGGAGCAGAGGTAAAAACAATTTGGTTTACTTTAAAGACAGGGAAGCCGGTGATGTGTCTCTAGACAAGGCTCAAAAATGGCTGAAGGATAAAATGGGGAGTGAAATCACATTGCTGGATGGTACAAAGGGGAAGTTGACAAGGTTTATTGTAGAGCCTTTCATCGTTCATGACCCCAAAAAAGAATATTATATTTGTGCTTCCGCTAAGCCTGAATGTGATATACTTTATATGTCATCTACTGGCGGAGTGGAAATTATGGAGGAATGGGACAAAGTAAACAGTGTAGAAATTCCTCTTGATGTCGATATTACAGAACTGCAGAAACTTATTTATGATAAAGTCCCTCAAAATATATTTAATAAAGAACGGTTCTGTAATTTTGCAGTAGGCTTCTATCTGCTATTTAAAGATTTGCATTTAACATATCTTGAACTGAACCCTTTCGTATTGGAAAATGAAGAGGTATTTGTTCTGGATACAGTTGCAAAACTTGACGATACTGCCGGTTACCTTATGCACGAAACATGGGGTGAAATTCAATATCATTCACCTTTCGGACAAAAAGAACTTTCTCCGGAAGAACTTATGATTAGCGAAATGGATGAAAGGTCCGGGGCAAGTTTGAAGTTAACTATCCTTAATCGTAACGGAGCTGTCTGGCCCCTTATTGCCGGCGGTGGCGCCTCAGTTGTTTTTGCAGACAGTATTGTTAAGACCTATGGCGCCGAAGAACTGGCCAATTATGGAGAATATTCGGGGAATCCTTCACAGGAAGAAACTTATCACTATGCTAAAACAGTGATTGACTTAATGTGCCGGAAAAAAGATTCTAAAGGCAGGGACAAGGTTTTACTGATTGGAGGCGCTATTGCGAATTTCACCGATGTGGCAAAAACCTTCAACGGTATAATTCAGGCTTTCAATGATATGGCTGATAAATTGAAGGACACCGGTGTGCGGATATATGTAAGAAGGGGCGGCCCTAATTATAAGACCGGACTTAGAAACATTAGAACAGCTGCAAAAAAACTGGATTTAAGCATAGAAGTTTTCGGCCCTGAAACTCACCTGACAGAAATTGTTAGACTTTCGAACGAAGACATGAAAAACTATTAAAGAAGAGGGAATATATTAATGACATCACCACTTTTCACAAAGGATACACAGGCTGTCTTCTGGAATAATAATAAAAAAGCAATACAGAGAATGCTTGATTATGACTTTATTATAAGCCGCGTAAAGCCTTCTGTTGCCGCGATTGTCCATCCTACAGGACAAAGTTCTTTCCAGAAATTTTTCTTCGGTAACCACGAAATACTGATACCTGTCTATCTGACAACAGAAGAAGCGGTAAAAAACCATCCGCAGGCTGAAGTACTTATAAATTTTGCTTCGTATCGGACAGCATATAATGTAACAGTTGATGCACTGCGTTTCGACAGCATTAAAACTATTACAATAACTGCTGAAGGAATTCCGGAACGGCTAACCAGGCTTTTAAATCACAAAGCCCGAATAGCCGGAAAAATCATTATAGGCCCTTCTACAGTCGGGGCAATAGTACCGGGCAGTTTTAAAATAGGAAATATCGGCGGCAGTGTTGATAATATTATACGTTCTAAACTGCGTGGAAAAGGCTGTGTTGGCCTAGTTACAAAATCGGGGGGGCTTTTTAATGAAATGTGTAATGTTATATCACGCAGGACTTCCGGGATCGTTGAAGGAGTAGCAATTGGCGGTGACCGTTACCCCGGGTCAAGTTTTGCAGAGCATTTAATCAGGATGGATAAATATCCTGAAGTAAAATTTCATGTCATGCTTGGTGAAGTTGGGGGAACCAGCGAATACAAAGTTATCGAGGCTGTACAGAATAGCAATATTACCAAACCGGTTATTGCATGGTGTATAGGTACCTCTGCCCAATATCTCTCTTCAGAAGTTCAGTTTGGACATGCGGGCGCAAAAGCCAATGCAGAACTGGAGCAGGCATATGCAAAAAATAATGCAATGCGCGAGGCGGGAATTATTGTTCCTGAAAAATTTAATTTGCTGCCTAAAGTAATAAAAGATATGTACGCAAAAGTACTTCGTAAAAAGCAGAGTGACATTGCAGAAGAAGTTGAAGAAGAAGTAATTTCACCACTCCCGGAGGATTTCAATGAAGCTTTTAAGCAGGGAAGAATCAGAAAACCGACAAATTTTGTCTGCACTATATCCGATGACAGAGGCGAAGAAGCTGTTTATGCCGGAGTCCCTATAAGCAGAGTCGCTCTTCCGGATACAGGCTATTCTATCGGAGATATTATTTCACTGCTCTGGTTCAGGAAACGTTATCCGAAATGGGCTACCGATTTTCTCGAAACTGTATTGAAAACCGTAGCGGACCATGGCCCCGCAGTCAGCGGAGCACATAACGCCAGAGTAACAGCCAGGGCCGGCAAAGATGTCGTAACTTCCCTGACCACAGGCCTTCTCACTATCGGACCCCGTTTCGGCGGAGCAATTGACGGAGCAGCAAAATATTTTAAATACGGTCTTGACCATAATTTTACACCACGAGAGTTTATAGCATACATGAAAGAAAAAGGTATTCCTATTCCCGGAATAGGACACCGAATTAAATCAGTTAAAAATCCTGATCTGCGTGTATCCGAACTCAAGCGTTATGCCAGGGAAAACTTTTATGACACTAAACTGCTGGATTATGCTTTAAAGGTCGAAGAAAAAACCACAGCAAAGAAAGGTAACCTGATTTTAAACGTAGATGGAACAATCGGAGTTCTTATGGTGGATTTATGGAAAGGCCTTAAATACAAAGATGTTGAAATCAATCAGTATATTGAAGGAGGGACCCTTAATGCCCTCTTTGTGTTAGGCCGTTCTATAGGTTTTATAGGACATATTCTCGATGAGAAAAGACTTAATATGCCGATGTATCGCCATGATACAGGGGATGTATTGTACAAAGTTTCAATGGCTGAAGAAATTAAATAGAAATTTAAAAAAAATAAATAAGGAATTAAGTCAAATGGCAACAAAAATATATTATACAAAAACAGATGAGGCTCCGGCTTTGGCAACATGTTCTTTACTGCCTATTATAGAAAAATATGTTAAGCCTGCTGATATTGAAATGATTATTAAGGATATTTCCCTTGCCGGAAGGATTATTGCAAACTTTCCCGAAAGGCTCGATAATAAACAGCAGCAGCCTGATGCACTAGCCGAACTGGGTGAGCTGGCAAAAACTCCTGAAGCTAATATCATCAAACTGCCTAATATAAGTGCTTCTGTACCGCAGTTAAACGCCGCTTTAAAAGAACTTCGTAAAAAAGGGTACGATTTGCCGGAATACCCTGAAGAACCTAAAAGTGATGCTGAGAAACAGATAAAAGAAAAGTTTTCGAAAGTACTAGGAAGTGCTGTTAATCCTGTTTTGAGAGAAGGCAATTCAGATCGAAGAGTAGCTGACGCGGTTAAGGAATTTGCTAAAGCAAATCCACACCCAATGGGTGAATGGAAACCGGATTCAAAATCACATGTCGCAAGTATGGAAAAAGGCGATTTCTATTCCAGTGAAAAATCCGTTATTATGGATAAAGCTGATTCGGTAAAAATAGAGCATACAGATAATAAAGGTAATATTACTGTTTTAAAAAACAAAATTGACCTTCTTGAAGGAGAAGTCATAGATGCCTCGGTCATGAACTGTAAAGAACTGCGCAGCTTCTTTAATGAACAGATTGAAGATGCCAAGAAAAACGATGTCCTTTTGTCGCTGCATCTAAAAGCTACAATGATGAAAGTTTCAGATCCCATTATCTTCGGACATGCAGTTCAGGTTTTTTATAATGAACTTTTCAGTAAATACAGTAAACTGTTTAAGAAAATTGGTTTTAATCCAAGAAACGGATTAGGTGATCTTTATGACAGATTAGGTGAACTGCCTGAATCTCAACAGAAAGAAATTAAAGCTGATATTCAGGCTGTATACTGTAAACGCCCTGAGCTTGCAATGGTTGATTCCGACAATGGCATTACTAATTTGCATGTTCCAAGTAATGTTATTATTGACGCTTCTATGCCGGCTGCTATCCGTTCTTCCGGTAAAATGTGGGGACCGGACGGCAACCTTCATGATACAAAAGCGATTATACCCGACAGGAGTTATGCCGGAGTTTACCAAAAAACTATTGATTTCTGCAAGAAAAACGGAGCTTTCGATGTTACCACAATGGGAAATGTATCCAATGTCGGCTTAATGGCAAAGAAAGCTGAAGAATACGGTTCACATAATAAAACTTTTGAAATTCCTGCCGATGGAATTGTTCGTGTTGTAGATTCTACAGGGAAAATTCTTATGGAACACAAAGTTGAAGAGGGTGACATCTGGAGAATGTGCCAAACTAAGGATGTTGCTATCAGGGACTGGGTTAAACTGGCAGTAAGCAGATCAAGGAAAACGGGTTACCCTGTTATCTTCTGGCTTGACCAAAACAGAGCACACGACTCCAATATAATAAAAAAGACAGAAGAATATCTTAAAAAACATAATACCGAAGGACTTGAAGTAAAAATAATGTCTCCAGTTAAAGCCACTGAATATACTTTATTTCGAGTAAAAGAAGGCAAGAACACGATTTCTGCTACAGGAAACGTTCTTCGTGATTACCTGACAGATCTTTTCCCTATTCTTGAACTTGGCACAAGCGCAAAAATGCTTTCTATTGTACCGCTGCTGGCCGGAGGCGGTCTTTATGAAACAGGTGCCGGCGGTTCAGCACCTAAACATGTGCAACAGTTTTTAAAAGAAAACCATTTAAGATGGGATTCCCTTGGCGAATTTTTAGCTCTTGCTGCAGCTCTGGAAGATATTGGCTCTAAAAAAAGTGATGAGAAAATCAAAATATTAGGTAAAGCCTTGAATGAAGCCAATACTAAATTTCTGAAAAGTAAAAAGTCACCATCAAGAAAAGTTCATGAACTTGATAACAGAGGCAGCCATTTTTACCTTGCAAAGTTCTGGGCCGAAGCTCTTTCAGAACAAAGCGAAAATAAGGAACTACAGGAAAAATTTACTGAAGTTGCAGCACTTCTTAAGGAAAACGAAAATAAAATTGTTGAGGAACTCAATTCTGTACAGGGAAATCCGGTTGATATAGGCGGATATTATAAACCAAATACTGAAAAGGCTGCAGAAGCAATGCGGCCGAGTCAAATTTTTAACCGGATAATAGAAAATATTTAGAATTACAGCTCTGATAATTCTAAAATATTTAACCCGGATTAGGCAATTACGCAGTGTGCTATAGCTGCAAGGCAACAAAATGCAGCTTTAGTATCTACTGCATACCACTCATGCAGCGACAGTGAACATGCTGTTGAAAATCTATAAAAATAAATTACTTAAAACCTTTGTAATGTTCAAATCCATAATTTGGGTTTAAATCCTGCCGGAGCCAGTATATATAGCTCAGACAGGATTTTTTTATAGACTTTATACCAAAAACGATTTAGTTTTCGAAAAGTAGATTGAGATTTTCTTCAACCTGCTTAAATAAAGAACCTATGAAGAGTTACAAGAATTCCCTAAAACCAGAAGAACGATCTAAACTGCTAATCCTGAACCGTGCAGAAAATTCATCAAGATATGCAGACAGGATTAAAGTATACTTCAAGTGGAATCAGAAGCATTCTGCATAAACTTGGATTTGTTTATAAAAACATCCCATGTTCCAGGTAAAGCCAATAGAAAAAAGCAGGAAGAGTTTATCAAAAAGTTTAAGCTCTATCTTCCGACACTACGGCTTTCTTTATGGATGCTTCACATCCGCAGTTTAATTCAATGCCTGCTTACGACTGGATTTATAAAGGAGAACGGGTTGAAGTTCCATCCAACACAGGCAGAGAAAGAATAAATTTAAACGGTGCGGTTAATGCAGAAACACATGAAGCAGTTGTATTAGACCGTGCTACTGTTAATGCAGACGCTACTATTGAACTTTTCAAAGAACTTGAGTACAGGTACCCAAAAGCTCCTTCAATATAGGTATTTTCAGATAATCCTAAATGCTATTATTCTAAATAAGGTGAAGGAGTTTTATTAATTTTTCAACTTTTTGTGCAAATTCTAAAAAATACTAATATAATTATAAGAAAATTAGAGGCATTGCCCCCAGTTTAATGAAAAGGAAATCCTGAATAATCCAGGGTGGATCTTTGTAAATATAGCAAAGGCCTTCACCGAAAGTGAATTTGAGAAATATAAACCGATTAAGGACCGACAGTATGTTTCCGGCTTTGACAGAGAAATTAAAAAACTACTGGAATAGAATTATGCAATCGAATACAAATGGAAGACAATTAAAATGAAAGTTATTGCATATAATGAACTTGATACAAAAGGAGTCAGCAAACAATATGCAAAGGTAGTAAGGATGCTTGAAAATGAAGATTTCAGGTCGGCTGAAGTTAAGAAAATTTCCGGCAATTCTCTATACAGGGCTAAACTTGACTACACTAACCGTCTGCTGTTTAAACTTGTAAAATACCGGCATGCTGTTTATGCTCTTATTCTTGAGATAATCAGGAATCATAATTATGCCGGTTCAAAGTTTTTAAACGGCGCTGCCGTTAATGAAGAAAAGTTGAAAGATGTTCTAGATACAGCAAGCTTAAAAGAAAAAGACTTTTCTCCAATAACCTATATTAATGATAAAAATTCGAATTTTAATGTTCTTGATAAAATTCTTTCATTTGATGATGTTCAGAATGAAGTTTTTAATTTAAGGACACCAATAATTATTATTGGTTCCGCTGGAAGTGGAAAAACAGTTCTAACTCTAGAAAAACTAAAACATCTCCATGGAGATGGACTTTATGTTACACTTTCACCATATTTAGTAGAAAATTCCAGAAATCTCTATTATTCAAATTATTATGTTAATGACAAACAGAACATTGATTTCCTTTCATTCCGGGAATTTATTGAAACAATTAAAATTCCCGCCGGTAAAGAAATTTCAGTAGAATCTTTTAATGAATGGTTTTTAAGAAATAAGGCAAACTTTAAAATAAAAGATTCACATAAAATCTATGAGGAATTTAACGGTGTTTTGTCAGGTTCAACTGTTAATGCACAGTATTTAACAAAAGAAGAATATTTAAGTAAAGGAATAAAACAGTCAATATTTAATAATTTTGAAAGAGAAGAAGTATATAATATATTTGAACGCTATTTGAAGTTTCTTAGTATGTCCGAATTTTATGATACCAATATAATTTCTTATGATTATCTCAAACTATGCAGCCCTAAATATGATTTTGTTATTGTAGATGAAGTTCAGGATTTAACAGCCAGCCAGCTTAATTTAATTATTAAGTCTCTAAAAAATGTTCATAACTTCATACTTTGCGGTGATTCAAACCAAATTGTTCATCCCAATTTTTTTTCCTGGGCGACCGTCAAGACTCTATTCTATGAAAAAAAAACATATGAGCCTAAAAAACTAATCAGAGTTTTAAATAAGAACTTTAGAAATTCACCCGAAGTTACAAATATCTCTAATGATCTTCTTTTACTCAAAAATAGAAGATTCGGTTCAATTGACAAAGAATCAAATTTTCTGGTAAATAGTTCACTCTCAAATTCGGGCAGTATTGAACTTCTGAAAAATTCGCCGGCTATAAAAGCAAAGCTTAATAATAATACAGCTTCTTCTACTAAGTATGCTGTAATAGTAATGAGAAACGAAGACAAAGCTGAGGCTTCTAAATTTTTCAAAACTCCTTTGATTTTTTCTATTCAGGAAGCAAAAGGTTTAGAATATGAAAATATTATTCTGTATAATTTCGTATCTGCCAATGCAAAGGAATTTACTCAAATAACAGAAGGAGTTTCAAAAGAAGATTTAAAAAAAGAGCTGAAATACGCAAGAAACAGAAACAAGGCTGATAAAACTCTCGAAACATATAAGTTTTATATTAACTCACTTTATGTGGCTTTTACGCGCGCCGTTAAAAATCTTTTTATAATTGAAAACAACCGAAAACACAACCTGCTTGAATTATTAGGATTAATTGATTTCAGTGATCAGACAAATGTAAAAAAACAGGAATCAAATTCAGACGATTGGAAAAGAGAAGCACACCGCCTGGAATTACAAGGAAAAAAGGAGCAGGCAGATGCTATTAAAAGAAAAATTTTAAAAACTATAGACGTACCATGGGATGTTCTTACATACGAAAGTCTACCGGATAAAATAACAGAAGCATTTAACCCGGAAAGATATAACAATCAGGTTAAAATGCTAATTTTTGAATATGCTGTGATTTATCATGTTCCGTATCTTATTGATAGGCTCATAGAATTTAAATTTAACAGAGCGAAAAGAGCTGATATTGAAATTAGAAATATCCAAAGAAAATATTATTCAGAGTATACCGCCAAAAACTATAACAACCTGAATCAGAAAATTAATAAGTATGGAATAGATTTCAGAAATAAAATTAATCAAACTCCGTTAATGATAGCAACAGAACATGGTAAAGTCGACTTAATAAAATCGTTAATTAAAAATGATGCAGATATTTCTCTTCGTGATTCAGTAGGCAGGCAGGCTCAACACATAGCTTTACGAAAAGCTTTTACGGATAGTAAATATGCTGAAAATGTTCTTGCAGAAGTTTACAGGCTTTTAGAAACATCAAGTTTCAAGGTTAAAGTTCATGATAAAATGATTAAAATTGATAATAGATGTATGCCTTTTTTCATATTTAACTTAATGTTTTCGGCACAAGTTGAACTTATGAAAAATAAAATTGATTACGATGTACCAGCATTCCAGGCAGGTGATTTTGTAAAGGCATTAGCAGCTTTTCCTGAGTCAATTATGCCTGCTTACAGAAAGAAACGTTCATACATTTCTTCTATACTATCTGGAAACGAAGTAATGAAAACCACAGGTAGTGGTTATAATAGAAAAATATTTCTGAGAATTAGGACAGGTTATTATATGATAAACCCAATACTCGAAATTGATGTTAATGACAAATGGGTAAATGCCTATGAATTGATGCAGATGGAACATTATAAAAGCTCTTCTATATCAATACACAAGAGAGTTATGGAATTCCTGGAAACAAGGAAAAAGGATATAACAGAACATTTGGAAATGATCACCAATTATGGTTGATTTTGCATAACCGGATTAACAAAAAAAAGTATTCCGATAGCTTTTGAGGTAGAACTGGTGGTTCCGGCAGGACTCGAACCTGCGACCAGACGATTATGAGTCGCCTGCTCTAACCAACTGAGCTACGGAACCGATTCTCATTATCAGAGGCTATATAAACTAACCAAAGAATCCTGAAACGCAAGTGCTGTAAATATATTTTTACTTTTTTTTTCAGGAAGTACTTCAAATACGTGGAAAATACAGTTTAAATGTCAAGTCCTGTTTTTATAAAAAATTTATATACAAGTGTATGCAGTTTTATGGTTTTTGTTCCTTGTAACTAATTTCTAAAACTAATTCGTTTTGGGTATATATACACGCATTAACGATTGATTTTCGAAAAAGACAAAAAATCAATCGTAGTGCGTATATTAATCGAGATTACTTTGTTTTTTCAATAAAGGCAATAGCTTCTTTAAGATATTTTAGTTCAGGATGTCTTATAATGTAAATATAATCCCCCATAGCTGTGCTGAATACTTTAGGCATTTCCAGATGAAGAGCCATATGTTTACCATATTTATGCATTATTTCCTTGTGGTTGTGAACATAATTAAATCTGTCTCTTCTGGCAACACATCCGACATTATATTTACGATTAAAAGTGATGTACTGTTCATCGTTTACCACCAGATCAGCCCAGTCCTTATATAGGTCAATATCACACATATAATTCAGCATATCCATACAGTAACCGCCGGGAGGCCTGATATTAACTTCAAGAGCCTTATGGTTACCTTCGGGGGTTCTGAAGAATTCAAAATGGAAAAACCTTTCTTTTACATTAAAAGCCTTTACAAGCCTTTGTCCAAAATCCTCCAATTCGGGATTTAAATTTTTCTGATAAATGTAATGAACGGGGCCTCTATTGTTTACTACATCCATAATACTGTTACTAAGCTCCATCGATGAAGCGAACATTACTTCACCATGAATATTGGCAAGACCGTCATAGGTAACAATTGTTCCTTCGACAAACTGCTCCAGTATAAGCCCTGAAGGCATATTAGCCAAGTTTTCGTTAAGCTGTTCATATGTTTTAACCTTACAGGTATGCTGTGCCCCTACCCCAATATCAGGTTTTATTATTAACGGGAAACCGTAGGTTTCAACAAACTTTTTTACCTTTGCATTTGAAGTTATTCTAATAGCCTTAGCAGCAGGGACATTTGCCTTTTCAAATTTCTTTTTCATTCCAAGTTTACTTCTGTTGAATGAAAGATCCTTTAACCGCTGGCCGAAAATATTAAAATCTTCCCTCAAACAGGCCTCCTGGTCAAGCCAGAATTCGTTATGAGATTCAACTCTGTCTATTTTCCCGTATTTGTGTGTAAAGTATCCCATTGCACGGACAAGAGAATCATAGTCGGATAGAGATTCGACAAAATAGTATTCCGTTATAGATTTTTTCAATTCCGGTCTGAATTCATCGTACACCCCATCACCAATTGCTAAAACATTCGCACCATTTTTTTTTAGATGAATACAAAAATTATAAAAATTGGGGGGGAACTGCGGGGATAAAAAAACAAAATTCATATGTTTTCCTTTTTTTAATTTTAGTATTTATATATAAACAATTGTTTTCTTTAATTTGTTATTTCCTATAAGTTTATGTTTATTGATATTAGAAAACAACCTTTAAATCACGAATGAACACAATTTCTGCTATTTATCATTTTGCTTCAGCTCCTCATGAACCCATGACGGAAGTTCAGGACTTACTTTCACAGGTTTTTTTTCTTTTTTGAAAACGGGTACTTTTTTTACAGTTTTCTTCTTTATTTTTTTATTCTCTTTATAGAACTTCTTTTCATCAGTTACTTCAGTTTCTTTTTGACTTTTTGTTTCAGCAGCCTTTGGGGGCTGTCTTTTTACTTTATGTTCTTTGCCTTTTTTCTCCTTCTTATGTTCTGCTTTTTTGATTTTTTCTTCTTCATGAAGAGTTATTGCGTGGTCTTCAACAATATTATCCTTTTCAACAGCTTTATTTTCCACTTTACCTGAGTTGGCAGGTTGCGGAGGAGTAATCAGCCTTTCAGGCAGTTTCATTTCTTTTTGGGGATGTCTTCTTTCAGTTTTCCCCGCCCTTCCGGCCGGGAGGTCATAAAACGCTTTCTTTAGTAAAAATGGAATACTTCCGAAAACGGCACCGAATCCTTTTGAAGTGCAGGCAATCATATAGTACCCTATTATATCGCACCAGGGACTGTTTGGGACTATAAGCCTTAACGGCTCAGTAGCTATTGCTGCGGGATACCCCATTATAATACATCCGACAGCACTTCCTGCATAAGCCGGAACCTCGACAAAACTGCCTTCATGGCTGTAACCCTCGAATGCAGATTGTTTAATCGGATTGTAGGCCGCTAAACTGTAGACAGAAAATAGAAATATAATAATAAGTATTTTTCTCATTAGATTCACTATGCCACCTTCAAAACTACTGGAATGCTGTATAATTTTATTATTTTTTTACTGATTATAATCAATTATTCAAGGCTATTCAATATTATCAATAAAATATTTTTCTGTTATCATCGGTACTGAAATACTCATTATAAAGGATAGTCCCTCCCAAAACACCGCCGGGAATAAAAATTGCCGCCGCAAAAGGTATTAGAAGTACCGTATAGGCCGCCAGACCAAAGCCGAGAATATACAGTCTTCTACCTTTAATTACTTTTTTAAATTCTTTTCTTTTTAGCATCCTATGCTCGACACTGTAAATTAAAAAGGACATTCCAAGGAAATATGCTCCGGAAAGAGTACCGGGTAAATAACCGAAAACAGGTATGATAAAGTTTAGGGGAAACAAGACAGTAACCCAGAAAACAGTTAAAAAGTTCAGCCATATTCCGTTCCATACCGACATATAATACCCTCTAATTGCATGTTTAATACCTTTTCCCTGAATCTGGACAAATCCGTAAACTTCCTTTTCGACCTGAACCGACAAACCGTCAAGATAAGGAGATGTTATAGCAAAAAAGACTGTATTGAACAAAAGCGCAGCTATCAGCAACACAGTAATAACTATTACAAAATTAAAAATCCAGATCAGTGCAAAAAATATTGTCGAAAAATAAACATTGCCGCTATCCGGCAGAAAAGAATCCAGGTAAGGTAAAAAATATCGGAACAGAAAGAAAAAAATAATTATGTAAAATATTATATTAAGAAAAAGTGAAACTTTAGCGTATTTCCAATACTGCTTATTCTGCAGCAGAATCTTTGTTCCTTTAAAGAATTTCAACAACCCGGTAATTAACTGTTTCATCCTGTATTAGTTCTTCTGTTTAATGAATTTAAACGGTTTTGAGTTTAATTTTAAGCTTTACTTTAAGTAATTAACAACTTAACATAAATTCATCTATTTAATATATTGATTTTACAGGTAATTCAAATTATTCTTTATAATATATAAAACAGGACAACAAAATAAGCTATGAATATCAGCCCTTATAACTCTATTGAAACTTTAAATGCAATAGAATCGAGACTGCGAAAAAATAAAAGAGTATTTTTTGTCCGTTTCGGTGACGGTGAAATTGTAAGCATGATGGGTAAAGACCACAGAAACTACTCTTATAGCCCTCAGCTTCAGAAGGAACTAACTGAATCTTTTAAAATAAAAAATAAAAATTATCTAAAAGGTATCGCAGTTAATATCCCATATGAAAAGGGAATGTCAAGAGGTGTATTTCTTTCACATGATCAAAACAGCAAACTGATAGACTTTCTGACAACGAATAAACTAATAACTATCAAAACAGATTTATACAGTGCTGTTTCCTTTTTATATATATCTGCTTTTAAACCGGAATTAGTCTATAATTTTTTTGAAAAATATATCAGGCCTGTTCCTGCTTTGTTCATAGGGAGTACTTCTCCTGGTATGGTAAAAAAATTGTATGGAGAAAATACTAAATATATCAAAATACCAAGTAAAAATTGTTATAATTCTATTGACTCATGGTGGCCAAAAGTCATAGAAGAACTCAGGGGCGTTAAACTTATTTTACCATCTGCAGGCGCTGTCTCTAATGTAATAGCAAAAAGGCTATGGTATCTCGAAAAAGATATCAATGTTCTTGATATAGGCTCTCTTGTTGATGCACTGGAAAATAAAACAACGCGGACATGGATCCGTTTAGTTGGTCACCGTGTGCAGAAAATACTGCCGGCGGAACATAGGAACAACAGTTTTACTGATAAAATTAAATATTTTAAAAAAGATTTATATTATTTATTTCGTCAATTTAAAAGATAATTCTTGTATTTCCCGTACTATATGTTTAATTCAGTTTTATCAGCATTAAATTAAGACTTATTTCTTGTTTTAAAAATCTTCGAACAGCAGGGAAAGCTTTATCCGGTTGTTTAACGGGAACAAATTTAAAATTCCAACTACCGGTTTCTACTGCTATAATGCTTGAAATTTATTTACTTTTTTTTTATGATTAAATATGCCGTTTTCAATTTAATATCTTTATACTCATGATAACTATGAAAATAAACTTATGCCACATAAATTTATCTAAAGATTTCCGCGGAGGTGAAATACAAACTATATTGCTTGCGGAAAAGCTTAAGGAGTATAATATAAAGCAGACTATAGTCGTCAGAAAAAAAAGCCTTTTTGAAAGAAAGGCAAAGTCTCTTAAGGGAATAAAAATTATAAGTTTGAGAAAGCCTTACTTTCTTAAATTCTGGAAACTTAGAAATTTTGACATAATCCACAACCACGAGGCAAAAGGAAAGTATATCTCATATTTGGCGAAAAGAGCTTTCAAGGTTCCATATGTAATAACCAGACGAGTGACTTTCCCTCCTACTAATACTAATTTTTCCAGAAATGCTTTATTTAATGCTGACAGAATCACGGTTTTATCAAAAGCCATAAAACAAGCTTTAACTAAAGTTGACAATAGATTGAATATTGACATTATCCCTTCTGCAGTTTCATGTACTGAATCCAATCCTCAAAAAGTTAAAGCCCTCCGTGAAAAGTTCAAAAATAAATTTACAGTGGGAAATATTGGCGCTGTTGTTGATAACTCAAAGGGGCATAAAAATATAGTTGAAGCAGCGGAATATTTTGAAAAACAAAACAAAGATATCCTTTTTATTGTTATTGGATACGGAAAAGATTATGATTATTATAAAAATAAAGCTCGAAACTTAAGCAATATCATTTTTATTGGTTACACTGAAAACATCAGTAATTATATAAAAAACTTTGATGTTTTTATTTTTCCTTCACTTTCAGAAGGACTCGGTTCATCGATTATTGATGCTATGTATCACAACGTTCCGGTAATAGCATCCAATGTAGGAGGAATACCTGAATTGGTTACAGATCATAAAACCGGGCTTTTAATCGAACCTGATAATACAAAAGAGCTGTGCGAAAAAATTTCTATACTATATAAGGACATTCAACTACGTTCAAAACTGATTGAAAATGCAAAAAAAAATTTATCTAATTATAATATCGATATTATAGCTGATAAATACAATAAATTATACCGGATAATTTTAGGAAAGAAATGATTTCACAACTTACAATGCCAACAAAAAAAATCATAATCTGCCTTTTTTTTATAGTTATGATTGCAGCAGGACTGCGTACATGGTATGCATATGAAAAGAAAGTGTTTGCCCCGGACTCATATTTGTATTCTGCTATCGCTGAAGATATGTCAAAAGGAGGTATTGCCTATGCTTATTCTGTAAACTCTTCAGGCAGGCCGCCTCTTTTGCCTATAGTTGAGTCTTTTGGAAGTTACGTTAACCTATCACCAAGGATTACAGGAATACTGATCGGTGGAATTCTGGGAAGTTTAACCCCTTTAGCTGTATTTCTCATCGTAATAAATATTATGGATACAGCAAAAAACGAGCCGGCAGCAGTAAAAAGTAAACTTTCTAATAAACCAGAAGATAATAGCAGAGAATTAGAAACAGACTCTTCTAATCTATTAACAACAAGTTCACTTGCGCTGTTGGGGGCATTCCTGGTTGCTATACACCCCAAATTAATAATAGTCAGTGTGATAGGTATAAGAGAATGCTTATATATACCATTATTTATATTTTCAATTACAGTAGGAGTCATAGCTATAAGAAGACAATCCGTATGGCTGTGGGGAATTGTCGGAATTTTAGCTGTACTGGCAAATATGTCCAGACGTGAAGGATTAGAAATTATAATAATTTTTTTGATTTGGCTTGCTGCTGATATTATTATATTTTTTCTGAAATTCAGGAAAAAAAATTTTCCCGTTAAAAAGAATGTAACTTACTGGCTGAAATTATCTGCAGTATTTATGATAACATTCTGGGGTTTGATCATCCCTATTGAAAAATATTTACAATCGCAGAACTGCACATGGGGCATTTTCAAACAGGCCGTTAGGGGCAGTAATATGGTAGAAAAAATAACTGATAAAAAGTAATAAAACTGACAGTTGGGGCATTACATAAAATGGATATAATTGAAATTATACTACATACTTTTTTTGAAAAATGTCTATGGAAAGCAGTTTTCCCGACTTCACTTGTTCTCCTTGTATTTGCATTTTTTAATTTAAAAGCATTTAAGAAAAACCGCCGCGAATTTATTTTTATTTTAGTTGGGCTGATTGTCCTTTTAGCTATCCGTTTAATCTGGTCTGTAGGATATACTATAAAACGTGATTACGAATTCTATTCACCGATAAGAAGATTTTATGATTTTGCTATATTGTCAATACCTGTAGCAGTCGCCGGATTTCCAGTTTTGATTAATTTTTCAAAAAGAATTCTTCTTATTTTTATAAGCGATAAAAAAGTAAAGACTGTTCATATTATAATATTCTGGATAATCATTTGTTCAGCTTTATGTATATCCCAGACAGTCCCTGGAGGTTTGTCTACACAGTATTTAAGTTTATACAACTTAAAAGAAACTATAAAAAATGACTTGCCTTCTAACAAAAAATCCCTTTTTATTTACGGTTTTGCAAAAGCCAAGGGCAGTCAATATTACCGGATGCAATATTTTGCTGATGCTGACAAAAGTGTAAACATGAAGAGTATCTTAAACATAAAGAAGCCCGAATATTTCTACGAAGGCCTTAGTAAATTAGGAAAAATGGGGTATCAGCCCTATATTTTCGAAGACAATAGAGAAAATAAATTTAAAAAAATATTTACAGATAGAAATCTGAGATTCAAATTTAAATTATTAAAAGAGTGGGGAAATGGCAAATACAGTTTATTAAAGTATATTGAATAAGTTTTAACATAGTTAAACTGTTTTGGAAAACAATAGTTTTATTCAGTCAATTTTATAACTGCTCTATAACATAACAGCAGCAAATTTTACAAATAAAAATGAACACATTAAACATAGATTTGTGAATGATATGAGTCTTTCAGTAGGAATTATTACATTTAATGAGGAAAAAATAATCAGCAGTACATTAGCGGCTGTTAAAGAAATTGCAGATGAAGTAATTATAGTTGACAGCCACAGCACAGATAATACTGTAAGTATAGCTAAACAGTTCGGAGCTGAAGTCTATGAAGAAGACTGGAAGGGATTCGGACCACAGAAAAACTCTGCCCTGGATAAGTGCAAAGGTGACTGGATACTTTTTTTAGATGCAGATGAAATCGTATCCCCTGAACTGCTTGAAAACATAAAAAAAATCATTAACGGTAACTGTAGTTTTTCAGTTTATAAAATTAGTATGGAACCTGTCTGCTTCGGTAAACATATTAAGCACTGCTGGGGAAACGACAGCCACATAAGATTATGGAAAAAAGGTACTGTACGTTATAACAACCGCTTTGTCCATGAAAAAATGCTGACAGATAAGAAAGTCGGCCGAATCAGAGAAAAAATATATCACTACACTTATCCCACCTTGCATGATTATTTTGAAAAACTTAATAAATATACAATACTCAGTGCTGAAGAATACTATGAAAAAGGAAAAACTGCCGGCGGGATAAAAATTATTTTAAGGCCCTTTTATACTTTTTTTAAAATGTATATTTTGAGAAGAGGTTTCCTTGACGGACTGGAAGGTTTTGTAATTTGTTTTTTAAATGCAGTCTATGTTATGGCAAAATATTTCAAGCTCAGAGAAATATATAAAAATAACACTTATAAAGAAAAACTATAACCTTTTATGGGCAAAAACATCCCCGTCAGCTACATTATATCTTTCTATAATAATATAAATGCTTTAGAGCTGATTTTAAGCGCTCTTAAAAGGCAGACTTATAAGAACTTTGAAGTTATTATTGCAGACGACGGTTCACGAAAAGAAATTGTAGACCGGATAAAAAAACTGCACTCTCACTATAGCTTTCCTATAAAGCATGTCTGGCATAATGATTTAGGCTGGAGAAAAACTAAAATATTGAATAAAGCCGTTACCGTTTCGGGAGGAAATTATTTGATCTTTACCGACGGTGACTGCATCCCGCATAAATGCTTTATAAAAAATCACTGGGAACAAAGAGAAAATGATAAAGTTTTAACTGGCAGAAGAGCTTTCCTTACTAAATTCATTTCAAAGAAGCTGACTCAAAAAAATGTAGAAAAAGGTATCCTGGAAAAAAGCTTCTTAATAATATCACTGGTTATGGGTTTATTCAGGAAAGGTAAACATATCAGTAAAGGCATATACATTAAAAACCATTACTTTAGGAAATTACTAAGTAAAAAAAATAAAGAAATATTAGGAAGTAATTTCTCAATTCATAAAGAAAGTCTTCTAAAAATTAATGGTTTTGATGAACGTTATTTAGCTCCGGGCACCGGTGAAGATACAGATATTTTTGTGAGAATAAAAAATGCAGGTTTACAGGTCAAATATCTAAACCACTCTGCTATACTATATCATATTTATCATAAAATTCCTAAATCCTATGAAACCTCTGCAAACAGAAAAATTTTAGAAGAACATAAAACAAACAACACCACTTATACTATATATGGAATAAATAAAGAAACAGTTACAACTGAAAACTCTTTATATTCTGAATAAAAACAAAATCATGTAATCGCCCATGATGGAAATATATCGAAATTCTTAATCTTTCCTGTTATTTAATACCCCAAACGATTTATTTTTATTTATCCACGTTGAATAACCGTAGTGAGAAATGCTGTCCGATTTTGGGCTGGGCACCGTTAAAAAATCTCTAAAAACCGCATACACTTGTGTAAATTATTTTCAACTTCCTTACAGCTAAAAATTAAAAATAATTCATTTATTTAAAAAATATCTATTGATAAATTCAAACATTTGTTTTAAACTTTAAATTAAAACAACTGTTTGAATTTTATTTATTAACTTAACACTTAAGCAATCAGCCATGAATACTAAAGAAAAAATTTTATTAACAGCAGCAGAAGAGTTTGCTAAAAACGGTTATCACCGCACTACAATTCGAGAAATATGCGAATCAGCCAAAGTCAACATTTCTGCAATAAATTATCATTTTAACAGCAAAGAAAATTTATATAAGACTGTTGTGGATTATTTATTTGAAAAAGTGCTTAATGACAGCATAGAATTTAATTTTACTAACTTAAAGGAATGGAAGACTGAATTCAAAAAGCTGATCCTTGATTATCTTGAAAAGGTAATGGGCAAATCCTTATACGGTTCATTCCTGAACAGAATTCTTTTCCGTGAAATGATAGATCCATCAATAATTTTCTATACAATTCACAAAGAATACATCCAAAAACACTTTTCAAGGCTAAAAAAATTTATCAATTATATATCGGTACAGGCAGACAGTGAAGAAAATTTAAATTTACTGGTTTATACCTTAGCCTCTCAGTATATTTTTTACGGGCAGAATAAATATTTAGTTTCTTTAGAGCTTGGAGACGAATATTTGAACAGTCATGAAAATCTGGATTACCTCGCAGGTTTTATTACAGAAAACTGTTATTCAATATTGAGAAGTAGAAAAAAGATAAATCTTCTGTAGAAGATTAACGGATATAACGTGAACCTAAATTAAAAAAGAGAAAAAATTATTATCATGAATAGAATGACAAATAAAATACAGATTTTATTATGTTTTATACTCTTACAGCTTATCACCTCCTGCAATGAAAGTCCTGAATTTCAACCTCAGGCAGTGAGGGTTGAAACATCACATCCCCAATATATGACATTCAGGAATACTCTCAGGATACAGGGGAATGTAGAAGCTGAAAATTATGCTAATATCTGCGCCAGAGTAGACGGAAACTTAGATATAATGAAAGTGGACAAAGGAGATAAAGTTAAAAAAGGACAAACCCTATTTCAGGTCGATAAGGAAAACCTTGAGCACGAAGTAAAAGTCAGTATTAATAATTGTAATGTGGAGAAAATGATTCTTGAAAAAGCAAAACTCGATTATCAGATACAGAAAATCAAAACTGAAAGTGCCAGGGAAGATTATCTGCGTGCAAAGACACTGGTCAAAAAGCATGCGGTATCTGAAAGTTATTATGAAGATATGCTGCATGACTACAGTAGTTCAAAGTCCCGTTTAAAACTTGCAAAAACTAATGTTAAACATTCAGAGATCAGTTTGGAAAGAGCAGAAAATAATTTAAGAATTGCTCAAAAAAAACTTGCTGATTCCAAAATCACGGCGTCATATCCAGGTGTGATAACTAAAACCTTTCATGAAACCGACGAATATGTAAAAAAGGGTGATTGTGTAGTAAGACTGGAAGAACTTGATAGGCTGAATGTAACTGCCTACATTAATTCAGAATATTACTCTCAGATCAGAAAAAACAAAACAGAAGCCAATATATATTCGCTTAACGGCAAAAAGATCGTCAAAACTTATATAACCTATAAGTCACCTAATATAGACACAACTACAAGAAATTTTGAGATTGAACTCATTTTACCAGAACAAAAAAAACTTGTTTCAGGTATGCTTTGCAATATTGAAGTAATTCTTTCCGAAAAAAAAGCTTATGGCGTTCCGGAAGATGCTGTAATCATGAGAAGCGGAGGCAAAACCTCAATTTTTATTGCTAAAAAAAGCAAAGCCGTAGAAAAAAATGTAAGAACCGGCCTGATTTACAGAGGTTATATCGAACTAACAGGCAAAATTAAGCCTAATATAAATGTTATTACAAAAGGGCAGGCTTTCCTTAATGACGGCACAAGAATTAAAGTAATGAACAAACAGAATAACAAACACGAAAAAACAGATAATGTTTCTAAGTAATTTTTCAATTAAACGCCCGGTTGCTATGACAGCAATAATAATTGTCCTTATCCTCTCGGGAATTAATTCCTATAGAAAAATAGGTTTGGACAATATGCCCGAAATAGATATCCCGTATGTAACAATTAAGACCTTTTACCCCGGAGCTAATCCTGAGGAAATAGAGATCGATGTAGCAAAACCTATTGAAGATGCAGTGTCAAATATTGACGGACTTAAGCACATGAACTCCATTTGCATGGATGGAGCATGTATTACAACCCTTGAATTTAATCTCGGCGTGAATAAAGATGTGGCAGCAGTAGATGTCAGAGAAAATATTGACCTGATAATTGATGACTTCCCGGAGGGAGTTGAGTCTCCGAGGATTTTAAAATTCGATGTTAACGCACAGCCTATAATAACTTTGCTTTTAACGGGTGATAAACCACTTGATAGACTATATGATTATGCTGATGAAAAATTGTCCGACCGACTGTCAGTAATAAGAGGTGTAGCTAATGTCGAGATATCAGGCGGAGATGAACTCGAACTTCATATAACTTTAAATAAAAACAAACTTACTTCTATTGGACTCAATACTGCAAATATTGTTAACGAATTAGCCTTGAACAACATTAAAATACCTTCCGGAACCATTAAAACAGATTCGCGGGAATTATCTGTTACATTTGACGGAGAATTCAATAACATAGATGAAATAAAAAATTTTGAAATTGCGCAGACAGATAACGGAACCGTATACCTTCGTGATATTGCAAATATCTCAATGTGCTCCAAAGAAAAACGTACTGCAGCTTATTATAACGGCAAACCGGCAGTCAACCTTAAGATCATAAAAAAAGGCGAAGCCAATGCGGTAAGGGTTACAGAACGAGTAAAAAAAGTGATTCGGGAAATTAGAAACAAGAATCTGCTGCCGAGCGGAATGCAACTTGTCTGGTTTACCGATAATGCAGATTTCATCCAGGCAAGTGTAGATGATGCCTGGGGCAGCGTTATTTTGGGAATTCTGCTTACAGCTCTGATTCTCTTTATATTTTTACATGAAGTTAGGTCAACTTTTATAGTAGTTCTTACGATGCCTGCGTCAATCATCGTTACTTTTGCCATTATTTACTTTTTCGGCTATACATTTAACAACTCCACTCTTCTTGCACTGGGAACTTCAGTTGGAATTCTTGTGACAAATTCTATTGTTGTAATAGAGAATATAATAAAAAAACTTCACTCAGGGAGCACATCTGAGACAGCTTCAGCAGACGGGACCGGAGAAGTAGCGCTTCCGGTTTTTGCTAGCGCCACAACAAATGTCGTTGTTTTTGTACCAATTGCCTTAATGTCTTCTTTAGTGGGAAGATACTTTATCCCTTTTGCTGTTACTATGACAGCCGCTACCTTGGTATCTCTTTTTATCAGTTTTACGATGACACCTATCCTGGCTTCCTATTTCCTTAAGAGTAAAATGCCAGATCATAAATTTCTTATGAAAAGCTACACTAAATACTGGAACATTTATTATACTAAGTTCGAGAACTGTTACAGTTCAAGCCTCATGAAATTAAGTAAATATCCCTGGATAACTGTTTCAGCCGTTTTTTTAGTTCTGATTTTGACTCTTGCATTCCTCGCCCCTAAAGTCGGAATGTCATTTTTCCCGGATAATGACAGAGGAGAATTTATAGTCAAGATTGAATATCCTTCATATTATAATATTGATTCTAATATCTCAAGAACACTCAAATTTGATGAACGCATCAGAAAGCTTCCTGAAGTAATATCAACATCAACGGTAATGGGTAAAATACAAGGAGTATTGGGAAAAGTTTCAGAGGGGGTGCATCTCGCAGAAATAACTGTAAAAACTACAGATAAAATTTCCAGAGACAAAGACATGGAACAGATTAAATCAATGCTCAGGAACGAATTTAAAAATGAAACAGACTGCATAATCAATGTCGGAGTTCCCACTGTAGTGGGAGGGTCAAGCTCCGATATAGAATTTGAAATACTCGGCCCCGACTTAGCAGTTCTGGAAGACTTAGGGCGCAAAATAACGGCTGAAGCAGAAAACAGTCCAAAGTTAATAGATGTAGATAATAATATAAGATCAGAAAAACCACAAATCAAAGTTAGGCCTAAACGAAGAATTATTAAAGATATGGGACTTAACTCACAGCTGATCGGAAAAGTGCTTAGAGGTAATATAGAAGGTATGGAAGTAGGAAATTATAAAATAGGAGACCGTTCATTTGATATAAGAGTAGAACTAAAAGAGGAAAAAGGCCTTAGTCAGCTTAAAGAGTTTACATTATTGTCTAAAAATGGAAAGCCTTTAGGGCTGGAAACAGTAGCAAACTTTAAAGATGACAGTATCCCTCTTCAAATTTCAAGAGACTCAAAAACCAGAATAGTCAAAATATTTGCAGATCCGGCTTCCGGTATCGCTATGGGAGATGCAATGAATTTTATTAAGAAAAAAACTGCAAAAATTTTGCCGGCCGGTTATTATATGAAATTTACCGGCAAGGCGGAAAAAATGGGAGAAGCTCAGCTGGATTTTCTCGAGGCAATAATAACAGCCGCTGTACTGACTTATCTTTTGATTTCTGCAGTTCTGGAATCCTGGGCACAGCCTTTAATTATTTTATTAACCCTTCCACTTGCACTGATAGGACTATTCACAGCATTGTATATTGCCGGCATCCCCCTATCAATGATGGGGCTTCTCGGGGTTGTAATGCTTATAGGAATCGTTGTAAATAATGCAATTCTGATTATGGATAATGTTATTGCTCTTCGAAAAGAGGGGATAGAACCGAAAGAAGCTATGCTGATATCCGCAAAAGAAAAATTAAGACCGATAGTTATGACAAGTATCGCCGCTATGCTGGGTATTGCCCCAATGGCTTTTTCAAGCGGTCTCGGTTCAGAACTCCGCTCAAGCTGCGGTATAGCTGTAATAGGCGGACTGATATCTTCAACAGTTCTTTCTCTTTATATTATACCCTTAATTTATATTCAATTTTCTAAATTTGGAAAGAGTAAAACCAAGAACCCTATAAAGGAGAAACTTCAAAATTAATCTCCGTTTAACTGCCGGCAGTGCTAAAAGAACCCCCAAGAATACTACTAAACTATTTAAGATTTGTATTATTTATAAAAAAAAGAAAAATTAAAACAGGAAACACCTTTTCATAAACCGAAAAATTATATAGAATATACACAAGTGTATGCGGTTTTTTGGTTTTTGTCCTTCGTAAACGAACCTGGACATACATTTTATTTTCAACCATATCATTTGATACGGATAAATAAACCAAAACGTTTTAGGTATACTATATATTAAACTATTTGTAAATTTTAAATACACATTGGGGATTTAAAACACTTTGAGAATATTTAAAGTTAATCAAAATTTTAGATAAAAAAAGGAACAGTAAATGATCGATAAAAATAACAAAAGAGAGGATACTGACACTTTTAGAAAGCAACCTACTCCTAAATATCAGAAAACTATATTTAAGATCTGTATTATAATCATTACGGTAGCAACAGTTATACTATGCTATTTTCTAATCGCAGTTTTTGTTAATATACAAGAAAAAATCACAGACATGGATTCACACCTGGTTGAAGTCGATAAACGACTTCAAAAAACAAACACTTCCATAATTAGTTTAAAAAGGTCACTGCAAAATACAAATAAAGAACTGAGACAAACAAATGAACGTCTTTCCAGCTTGCACATAGATTTCGACCATAAACTCGAAGATTTCCCCGTTAAATTTAAAAAACTCCATAAAAACCTGGAAAAAACAGCAAGAAAGCTGGATGAAAGCTGGCTGCTTTCATTGTAGTAAACAAGTCAATCCTATAAAAGCAGTCGAAAAATCAAATATACACAAGTGTATGCGATTTTATGGTTTTTTTCCTTCGTAAATGAACTTGGACATACACTTTATTTTTCAACCATATCATTTGATACGGATAAATAAACCAATTCGTTTTGGATATAATTACGCGTATATATGAATTTCCTGTTGTTTACAATGTAATAATCTGGAAATTTTATTAGTAAAATATTAGACAGTATCATTGATTTATAAACCTAAATAACGCAGTTGATTTTGAATCTGTAGCTACGAAGCAGCAAAGCGAAGCTGTACTTCGTACTGCATACCAGTTAACCACGGCACATGAGTTGAAGCTAACAAAGTAGATATAGGTTCAAATTCAATCATAATGATTTATCTAACAGCAACTTCTCAAAAGTTCTTAGAGCTAAAGGTTTTGAATAATAAAACCCCTGAATGTAGTCTGTATTGTTTCTAAGCATGAAATCAAGCTGTTCTTTAGTTTCCACCCCTTCCGCGAGTACTTGCATTTTAAGACTTTTAACAAGTTTTATTATTGATTTTATTATGTTTGCCGAATTGATCTTCGGATTTTCAATGTTTTGAATAAAGCTTTTATCGATTTTTACAATTGAAGTGGGAAGCTCATTTAGAGTTAGCAGAGAAGAATATCCGGTACCGAAGTCATCAAGGGAAAATTCTATATTCATAGAACTTGTGAGTTCATTCATTATTCGTTTAGCCTCTTTCAGATTTTTGAGAATTTCCGTTTCTGTAATTTCAAAATAAATCTGAGGCTTGATTTTTTTAAAATTTTTATCAAATAAATATTTTACACTGTTTATGAAATTAGGATAGAATAGCTGAACTGCTGAAATATTTATTGCAAAATAAAATTGTTTAAAATTATTTCTATTGTAAAGTGTTATATAATCTGAAAAGACTTTATTCATTATCCAGTTGCCTATAGGAATAATCTGTCCGTTACTTTCAGCTATTTCAATAAATTTCTGAATAGAATGGTTTTTGAATTCTCTACGGTTCCACCTTAATAGAGCTTCAGCTCCTATAATCTCAGCTTTTTTATTATATACCGGCTGGTATAAAAGCGACAGCTCTTTATTATTTATTACTTCTCTCTGGACAATTTCTATTTTTTGTCGAGTGATTATTTCTGAACTGAGTTCTTTGTCAAAAAAAGCATAAGTATTTTTCCCATACTGTTTGGCTTTATACATGGCAATATCAGCGCGTCTCAACAGTTCTTCCGAGGACATATTAGATGAACTGCAAATTGCTATCCCGATACTGGTTGATATTTTTAAATGTATTTCTTTTACTTCAAAAGGTTCACGAATAAGATTCAGATAACGCTCTGCAATTTCATACAGGTTCTTAGTATCTTTATATCCTTCTATAAGGACCCCGAATTCGTCTCCGCTTAACCTTGCACTGAAATCTCTTTTTCTCGCTATTTTTTTAAGGTTCACCCCCATTCTTTTTATAACTTCGTCACCAACTTTATGTCCATATGTATCGTTAATCCCTTTGAAACCGTCAATATCAATAAAAAGCAGAGCAATATTATAACTCCTGTCTTTTCGTAATATTGATTTAGATAAGAAATGTGCAAATTTGTTTCTGTTGTACAATCCAGTAAGCATATCAAAGTCTGCCTGTCTTTTCAGGTCAAGCTCATTCTGCTTAAGCTCTGTAATATCTGTATGAGCACCTATGATTCCGACAGTTTTATCTAAGGGGGCAATTATATTTGAGAATTTAACTAAATGCCATTTTACAACTTTATCTTTACCTAACATTTTTAGTTTAGCTGTAAATTCTTTACTGAAAGTATAGTCTTTAAAATTATTGAAAAGTATTTTTATCTTTTGAAGGTCTTCAGCACAAAACAGTCTTTTATATCCTTCGAATGAATCCGGAATATCATAAATTTCAAAACCGAGATTTATTTTTAAACCCGGAGAAATGACAAACTCTTCTTTTTCAAAGTTCCAACTGAACCATCCGCATGAAATTCTGTCAAACGAAAAATTACTTTTACGGCACTCTTCAAATCGACTGGAGCAATTCAAGCCTTCTAAATACTTTTCGTTGCTAATATCTACTAAGAGCCCTCTAATGTGGGCTTTGTTGTAATAATAACCTCTGCTTAATAAAGTTTTCGGTAATTTATCCGTTCTTGTAACCTCTACTTTTTTATCGAAAGACATAATGTCTTTTTCATAATTCAGGAGTTCTTCGCTTCGTTTCTTGTCATGAGGCATGATCAAACCAGTAATTTCATCTTTTGTAAAAGTTTTTTTCCCTTGATCAAGCCCAAGTATTCTATAGCCGCCTTTATCAAAAATAAAGGTTTCATTTTTAATATCATAAACGTAAGTACATGCTGAATTACCGACTAAATTATTTTCTATATTTAAAGCCTTATCAGCTGCATTAACAGCTTCATTTTTAAGCCTGGTTATATCCTCAAAAGATACAGTATATCCTAAATACTTCTTATTGTCATAATATCCTGTTATATTGATTTTTACCCAGTTTCCTGTATCAAGTTTAACTTCTTTGGTAATTTTAGTTTTTTTCTGATCAAATTCCCCTAATGCATCTATAAGTTCAAAATCATCTATATCAATTTCCAGCTCACTGATTTTTCTTCCAATATCCTCTTCTCTTAACGATATATATTTATCAATATTTCCTTCATAGCTTTTCAAGCGGAAATCGTTATCCAGAAAGAGGAAACTTATATCTGTATTGCAGATAGCATTCTCATTATAAATATTCTTTTCATGTATTTCTTCTATCTTTTTCTCATATTCGGAGTGCAGTTTTTTTAGTTCCTGTTTCTGCTTATTAAGCTCCTGTCTTTTTTGGACAAGTTTAGTTATATCTACAATAGTAAAAAGAATGAATTCGGAATTGAAAAATTTTATCCTGTTCAAATATAAATTGCAGTAAAGTTCTTCAGTTAAAGTTGCCGGAGAAAATTTTATTTCTCTAAATTTAAATTCATCCTCTGAAGTCAGATTGGAAATTTTTTCTAATATTGTAATCATCTCACCGGAAGAGACTATCAAATTCTTTAAGTTATTGCCTTTCAGCTCTTTTTCAGGCATATTGAACAATTTGGCTGCAGCAAGGTTGGAGTAAGTTACTTTTCCATCCCTGTTTACCAGGATTGAAGCTACAGGAAGCCTGTTAACCATATGATAAAATTTATTTTCCTGAAATTTTTCCTCTGTAATATCAAAACATACGCCTATTATCCCGGAACTCCTTCCGGACTTAACTTTATTATAACTACCGGTGAACTTAATATAACCAGCATGTTTTCCAGGTAAAGTAACCTTTGTTTCTCCTTTAAATAAAGACTTTTTCTTTATAGTAGCTTTTAGTTTATTCCTAAATTCACGGACTTTTGATTTAGGAAGTATTTTCTTTAGCGACAAGAGAGTTGGAGTAAAAGTTTTTTCTTTTCTTCCGAAAATATTATACATATTGGGATTCCAGCTAAATCTATAAGTTTGTAAATCCCATTCCCATATCCCCATTTTTGCAATATCAACAGCCTGTGAAAGTTTTTCTGCTTGTTGCCTGAGTTTTCCCTGTGAACGCTTGAATTCATCTATGTCAATAAAAGTAATAACAGCTCCGTCAACCTTATTTTTCTGTGTAAGATAAGGCAGAATTTTCAAAATATAATATTTATATTGCTGAGATATAATTTCTTTTTTGAAGACTGTTCCGTTCTTTATTACTTCATCTGTTTTTTTGACGAAATTAGAATAGTTAAAATTATGAGAAAAATTTTTAATCGATCTGCCGATATCATCCTCTCTGAAATTAAAAAACTTCTGAACTGTGGGATTATAAAATTTAATATTCAATTTTTTGTCCACAAATATAATCCCGAAATCAGTGGACTTCATTAAATTCTGAAAATCAGAAGTCATCTCGTTCAGCTCTCTGATCTTTTCCTGATGTTCTGAATTTACAGTGTAGAGTTCTTCATTTACGGAATGCAGCTCTTCATTTGTTGACTGCAGTTCCTCATTTGAAGCAAGCAGTTCTTCGTTTGAAGACTGCAGCTCCTCGTTAGAAGTTTCAAGTTCTTCAACAGTCGTAGAAAGCTCTTCTTTTGTTTTCTGAAGCTTACTTTCATAATCGGATATTATTTGCTGAGAATAGTCATCAAGTTCATTTACTTTTACAACTTTATCTGTTTCTGTTTCACCGGAATCAATTATCTTTATTATATGGTTAATGATTTCTGAGTTATCAGACAGTACAGGATGAATAATCAAGTTTTTCCGAGTATATTCATCCTTAATTTTTATATTCTCTATTAATACTTTTTCTTTCAGTTGTTCAGCTTTAATAAGACCTGACCTGATTGCGGGTCTTATACTTTTATGAGTTACTTCCCTAATGTCCGGTTTTAGAATACCTTCTTTAAAAGTTAGGAATTCTCCTGCATCTCCGAATATATGTACCACATTATAATCCGTATCTATCATATATCCGTAGTTAATGACAGACTTCAAAGCAGTGTGATAAGTTGATAAACTTGAGTAGTCATTATTTTGGCTGTTTGGATTGTATTTTGTGTTCTCAGGATATTCTTTATTTTTTTCTGTAATGTTTGAATAGCTCCTCTGTTCATTTTTTGAAAGAAGCCGCTCGTTCATTTTATTTATTAAAAGTTTTCTGTCACTTTTTTTTGTCTGCCTGTAAATTTTCCATTTCTGTGAAAGAACCTGCATATTCAAAATATTTTTACCAAGGGTTTCGCTCGGGCCGAGGACAAGATAACCCGGCGCATTCAGGCTGAACCTGAAAATGGAGATTAATTTTTCCTGTATCTCAGGTTTTAAGTATATAAGCAGGTTTTTGCAACTGATAAGATCCATATTTGTGAACGGCGGATCGAGAATCAGGTTGTGTGGAGAGAAAACTATAGCATTTCTTATTTCGTTTGTTATTCGATAACCTTTTGAGGTTTTTTCAAAAAACTTTCTGAGTCTTTCAGGTGAAATTTTTTCTGCTTGTTCATTACTATAAAGGCCGGCGGCTGCTTTTTTAAGGTAATCCTCTTTAATATCTGTAGCAAATATTTTTATATTAAACGGAAGTTTCTTTTCTATGGCAAATTCATTGAATATAATAGCGACTGAGTAGACTTCTTCACCGGTACTACAACCGGGTATCCAGATCCTTAGACTTCTGCTTTGTGCTTCAGCTATTTTAAACAATTCGGGAATTACTTTAATTTTCACTTCCTGATAAGAGTCTTCATCCCTGAAAAAAGAAGTCACGCCTATTATCAGATCGTCATGAAGCGTTTTCAGTTCATTGCTGTTTGCTGTTAACTCCTCTGCATAATCCCTGATATTATCGTAGCCTCCGGTTTTTACCCTTCTTTCTATTCTGCGTAAGACGGTAGTAGGTTTATAATTTGATAAATCGAATTTATATCTTTCCTGGATAAGTTTAAATATTTTATCAAGCCCTTCAAAATTTTTATTCCTATTTCTGACCTCTTCAGAATATTTAAACCTGTCCGGAGCTTTTATATATTTACTTATAAGTGCAGGCATTTGTGTTACTGAACTAATTACTTCTGCAGTTCCGGTACCAATTGCTGATTTTGGCATGCCGTCAAACAAAGCAAGTTCAGGCTTTTGAACCATTACAAGACCGTTATTTTTTTTTATATTTACAATTCCCGTTGAACCATCGCTACCGGTACCGGACATAACTATTGCTACAGCGTTCCTCCCGTATTCATCTGCTAGTGATTTAAAGAAAATATTAATAGGTAAATTCAACAGGTGCTGCTCGCGCTGTTGCTTGACAAGCTTGAACTTATTTTCTTTTAAAAATACATTATTATTCGGGGGAATTAAAAAAATAGTGCCTTTAGTTATAGGCATGTTGTCAGAAATAGTTTTGATTTTTAACTGTGTCTTTCTTGCAAGAAGCTGATCCATCAGACTGTTGAAATCAGGGGATAAGTGCTGTATCACTACATAGGCGGTGTTTGTATCATAAAGTTCTTCGGTAATACTGTTGAAAAATTCCTGGATAGGCTCCAAACCGCCGGCTGATGCACCTATTCCTATTACAAAAAGACCGCCTTTCTCATCACCCATTCCCAATTCCCCCTTATATTAAAATTTTTTAAATACATAAAACTATCACATATTGAGAAAACAGCGCACTTAATTGGTAAACAACATCCAACGAACAGTAAATCAAAAAATTTAATTTTGAAATTTTAAAAACGTCTTCACTTTCTTAATACTTTGTAAGTATGACGTTAGTCCAATATTAATTCTACTGCAAAGTAAAATAAATTACCATTATTTTCCCAAATATTTCATTGCTTACCTTCGCAGTATCTCTTTTTAATAAACCTGCTTAGCTTTTCAGCCGCTTTAATATGGACAACTGGACTCTACAGCTGAACTGAAATTTCTGTTTCACACATCTAGGATTTTATTCAATTACTGATTTACTTTTATAAAACAGGCAATTTAAAAAAGAACTATTATGGTTTTTGTTACCGAAACGAATATAATTATTTAAATAAATTTACAGGTTTAGCAATTAAAAACTCGTTAATAGAGAAAGGAAACTAAACAAAATGAAAAACCTCAAACTTTTTGCCGCAAAAACGTTTATAGTATTTGCAGTTTTAGCGGCTGTTATGGTTCCTGTAACCGTATTGGCTGCAGATGATTTACCTAAGGGTGTTGTGCAGGTGTGGACGGCGGTAGAAGGAAATATCAGATATTATGTTAAGGAAGGAGATAAAGTAAAAAAAGGCGATCCCCTTTTTTTTATTTTAACAAGCGATAATAATTCGGCTATATACTTTAAAATACAAAGTCAGCTTGAATACCAGCACAAACTTTATTTACGAAGAAAAAAGCTTATAGAAACTCATGCGGTTTCACAGGAAGCTTATGATGAAGCATATGAAGGAGTATTAACTGCAGAAGCAGAACTTATATCCTACCTTGTTAAAGTTAAACTGGGGTTCTACAGAGCACCTTTTGACTGTGAAATAGTTAAACTGTTGTATGTACAGGGTTCTGGTATCGGAGACGGGAACCCGGCGATAAATATTAGATGTACTGATCCGAATTATAAATTTGAGCCTCCTGTACCCGGTGGAAAATTTATGCAAATAATTAAACTGAGCGATCAATGGGTCAATGAAAAATTGAATGATTTCGAAATGAAAAAATTTAAAAAATTAGTACATCAGAATTAGCTACAAAGTTTCGGCAGATCATTTCTGATGAACTGCCGAAATCTGCTCCAATATAGCCGCCTTCATTATTTAAAGTTACTTTCCGCAGCATTTTTTATATTTTTTCCCGCTTCCGCATGGACACGGGTCATTTCTGCCGACTTTTGCAGTTTCCCTGTGATAAGTTTCAACTCTCAGAGCCTCCTCGTAATTTTCAGGCATTTCGTCTTCCTGCCCCTGCATATGCTGTGCCGCCAGTTCCGAATAACCTGATTTATCTTGGCCGAACTGCTCTATCTCCTTGTGTATAAGCTCCTGAGGAAGGTTTGCAAATATCTGTTCAAATGCTTCTATTTTTGTTGCTGACCTGAACATATTATTCAGTATTTCCTGATTAAGTTCGTTCATCATACTTGTAAACATTTCAAATGCCTCGTGTTTATATTCCACAAGAGGATCTTTCTGTGCATATGAGCGGAGCATAATTCCCGATCTCATACCATCCATAGCATATAAATGCTCCTGCCAGAGCCTGTCTACGGCATCAAGTATTATATATCTTTGAAGATTACTCAGTGATTCCTGATCTTCAACTGCTTCTTTAGCCTTGTAAGCATCCTCGACTTTTGTATATGCTTTCTTATTCAGTTCTTCCCCTCTCAATAAATTACTCTCACTGTCCTGTAAATCGCTTTTAATGAAACCGAGGGGGAAAGTAGTATTCAGCCAGTTCAGAAATGAATCATAATCAAAATCAGTATTTTTATCCGTTGCCTCTTCAAACAGATCAATTTTCTTGCCAATTTCATCGTAAACTATATCAAGCAGAATTTCCCTGGGTGTATCTGTTAACAGAACTTCTTTTCTGAATCCATAAATTATCTCTCTCTGCTTATTGAGGACATCATCGTAATCAAGCGTCCTTTTCCTAATTCCGAAATGCTGCTGTTCCACTCTTTTCTGTGCAGTTTCGATCGACCTGTTAAGCAGCGGATGCTGTAGTTCTTCCCCGTCATTAAGTCCGAGTTTACCCATTACCGATGAAATTTTATCTGAACCGAACAGACGCATCAGATCGTCTTCAAGTGAAATATAAAATTTTGATGCTCCGGGATCGCCCTGCCTTGCACATCTTCCTCGCAACTGCCTGTCAATGCGCCTTGAATCGTGTCTGGCGCTTCCGACAACGTATAAACCGCCAAGCTCGGCGACCCCTTCTCCCAGTTTTATATCAGTCCCGCGGCCCGCCATATTTGTAGCAACTGTAACCATTCCTCTTTGACCGGCCCTGGCAACAATATCGGCTTCTCTTTCATGATTTTTTGCGTTCAGGACATTATGCGGAATCTTTCTTCTTTTCAGCATCCTGCTTATAACTTCGGAAACATCTACTGAAACAGTACCTAGTAGAACAGGCTGTCCTCGTTTGTGGCATTCCTGTACCTCATTTGCAATTGCATTATATTTCTCTCTTTTAGTCCTGTAAATGGCATCATTGAAATCTTTACGGATGCAAGGTTTATTTGTCGGTATCATAATAACATCCATCTCATATATCTGATGAAATTCCGTCGCCTCACTTTCAGCTGTACCGGTCATGCCTGAAAGTTTATCATACATCCTAAAATAATTCTGAATTGTAATTGATGCAAAGGTCTGGGTTTCTCCCTCAATAGCAACATCTTCCTTTGCTTCCAGCGCCTGGTGCAGCCCCTCGTTGAATCTTCGTCCGGGCATTAAGCGCCCGGTATGCTCATCTACAATAACAACTTTGCCGTCTTTTATTACATAGTTTACATCTCTTTCAAACAAACAATAAGCTTTTATAAGCTGGGAAATATTCTGTATTCTTTCACTATCTACACCGAATTTATCCTGAAATTCCTGCTTTCTCTTAATTTTTTCCTGTTCTGTTAAAGACTGGTCACTGTCAATATTATGTAATTCCGAAAGCAGGTCCGGCAATACAAACGCTTCAGGGTCATTAGGGCTTATTTCATTGCGTCCTTTTTCAGTAAGGTCCGCTTCGTGGCTTTTTTCATCAACAGAAAAATATAAATCTTCTTTAACTTCCTGAAGCAGTCCTCTGTTCTGGTCGCTTTTTATATTGCCCTCTACTCTTTCGAACTGCTTAAGTAGTGTTCCGTCCTGCAGTAGCCGCATTAGCTGTTTGTGTTTCGGCATTCCAAGTTTAACCTGAACAAGTTTTTTAAATGCGTTTTCTCTATCCTGAGCATTTGTATTTTCCTTATTAAGGACAGCTTTCGCTTCTTCAATCAGCCTTGAACATAACAGATTCTGCTTTCTATATATATTCGAAACAAGCGGTTTATACTTATCGTATTGATGAGAAGATACTGCAGCTGGGCCGGAAATAATAAGCGGAGTTCTGGCTTCATCTATAAGTATACTGTCCACCTCGTCAATGATAACAAAATAATGGTCTCGCTGTACAAGCTGGTCTTTGGCGGTAGACATTCCCATATCTCTCAGATAATCAAATCCAAACTCACTGTTTGTCCCGTAAGTTATATCCTTTTCGTACATCTCACGACGTTCTTCAGGTTCCATATCGTTCTGGATACAGCCGACAGTCAAACCCAGATATTCATAAAGCAGTCC
This sequence comes from Victivallales bacterium, assembly GCA_021733985.1. GTDB lineage: Bacteria > Verrucomicrobiota > Lentisphaeria > Victivallales > GWF2-38-69 > JAIPJT01. The sequence goes on from JAIPJT010000008.1 coordinate 52,247, forward strand.
CATCCATTCCGCATCACGCCTGGCATGATAGTCGCTGACCGTTACAAGCTGACAGTTTTTTCCGGTAAGTGCATTAAGATAGAGCGGTAAGGTTGCCACTAATGTTTTTCCTTCACCGGTAGCCATTTCAGCGATACTGCTCCGGTTCAGTACAATCGCCCCTATAAGCTGAACATCAAACGGAACCATGTTCCAGATATTTTCATGCCCGCAAACTTCAAACTTTATGCCGCATAGCCTTCGGCATGCATTCTTGACAACGGCAAAGGCCTCTATCATTATATCATTAACGGTTTCACCGTTTCTAAGCCGCTCCTTAAATTCATCAGTTTTAGCTTTCAGCTGTGCTTCTGAAAGGGTTTGATATTCCTCCTCCTGAAGTTTAATTCTTTCAACTATCGGACGAATTCGTTTTATATCTCTATCGGATTTTGTACCGAAAACTTTTGTTAAAAATTCTAAAGCCATTATATTTTCTCCGGGATTTTCAGAAATTGTTTTAATTTTCGATTACTATAATACTCAGCTTAAATAAAACAAAATTTTTTATAATGATTAATATAACATACTAAATATTCATATTTTCTATCTTTACCGTAGATAAACAAATAATCTTTTTAAAAAAGTTTGAATTTTGTAAATATTTAAATATTTTTTATAAAGCTTTTATTAAAAGTTACACAAGAATCTTAAATTCTTCTAATCTTTTTTGTGCAGCTATAAATAATTTAGAAGTCATATAACAAACCGAAATAAATAAGAAATGAGGTAAAAAATGGCTAACGGTATTTTTAAACCTACTCCTGCATCAAATGAACCGGTGAAAAGTTATGCTCCGGGTACCCCTGAAAGAGGAGAAGTAAAGAAAGTCCTCGATAAACTTTGTAATTCAGAATATGATATTCCCCTGTTCATTGGCGGCAAAGAAATTAAAACCGGTAAAACAGCAAAATTATCATCACCCTCAGACCACTCCAAATGTTTTGGGAAATATCACCTTGCAGAAGCCAAACACCTCGAAATGGCAATTGAGGCTGCAGAAAAGGCCAGGTCAGAATGGAAAAATCTGCCCTGGGAAGAAAGAGCAGGTATATTTTTAAAAGCCGCCGCCCTTCTCTCAGGCAAATATCGGTATCTAATAAACGCCGCAACAATGCTGGGGCAGGGAAAAACAGTTCATCAGGCCGAGATTGACGCCGCATGCGAACTGATAGACTTCCTGAATTTCAATGTAAATTATATGCGGCAGATTTATACAGATCAACCTTTCAGCCCTAAAGGTACATGGAACAGAATCGAATATATGCCGCTGGAAGGTTTCGTTCTGGCAATTACCCCTTTTAATTTTACCGCCATAGGAGGAAATCTCCCGACTTCACCGGCAATGATGGGGAATACTGTACTCTGGAAACCGGCCAGTACTGCAATATTGTCTTCATATCTTTTCTTTCAGATACTTAGAGAAGCCGGCCTTCCTGACGGAGTCATAAACTTTATTCCAGGCAGCGGCGCAGTAATAGGGCAGAAAGCTCTTGAACACGAAAAGCTGGCCGGTGTACACTTTACAGGGTCAACCGAAGTATTTCTTAACGTATGGAAAACTATTGGTAACAATATTCATAAATATAAATCATACCCGCGAATTGTCGGGGAAACAGGCGGTAAGGATTTTCTCATTGCATATAAAGATGCAGACATTGCACCGATCATTACAGCATGTGTAAGAGGCGCTTATGAGTATCAGGGGCAGAAATGCTCAGCTCTCAGCCGAGCATACTTACCAAGAACAATGTCCGAAAAAGTTATTGACGGCATCAAGTCTCAGCTTGACACAGTCAAAATGGGAGATGTAACTGACTTTTCCAATTTCCTTACAGCTGTTATTGATAAGAGTTCATTCAATAACATTAAATCCTATATAGATTTTGCAAAGGAATCTCCTGAGGCAGAAATCGTTTACGGCGGCACATGCGATGACAGTAAAGGTTACTATGTTGAACCTACGGTTATTCTAACATCCAATCCTCATTTTAAAACTATGAAAGAGGAGATTTTCGGACCGGTACTGACAATTTACATCTATGAAGATGATAAAATTGATGAAGCCCTGGATCTCGTCGATACAACAAGTATTTATGCCCTCACCGGTGCTATTTTTGCTACTGACAGGACCATGATCAATAAAATGCTGAGAAAACTTGAACATGCTGCGGGTAATTTTTATGTAAACGATAAACCTACCGGGTCAGTAGTCGGGCAGCAGCCTTTCGGTGGATCCCGCGGCAGCGGTACAAACGATAAAGCAGGAAGCAAAGTAAATCTAATGCGGTGGATAAGTATGCGGACTATAAAAGAAACTTTTGAACCGCCTGTAGACTACAGATATCCATTCATGGATGATGAATAATAGTTTTTTGTTTTGCCGAAGACTATAAGCTATAGATTAAGGAAACTAAAACTTTCAGTCGATAGCTTATGTCTGTAGGCTGAAACAACAAACTTTCCGTATAACTTCAATTTAAGTTAAAAGTTTCTTCGAGCTCTTTCATCTGTCTGTCATTCATCCCCTCCGGTATAAAACCGGCAGATAGGCACTTAAAAAATATTTCAGCACCTTTATTAGCTACATCTACAAAGTCAAAGGCTTCCGCAACATCCCTACCGGCAGCCAGAGCGCCATGCTTTTCCCATAAAGCAACATTATAATGTTTTAAAACTTCCACTGTCTTATCAGCTAATTTTTCAGAACTGGGCAGTTCGTAAAGAACAAGGCCTATCCCTTTCGGAACAAAAGCCCTCACCTCTGGCAGCATACGCCAAAGTTGATCAGAAACCTGCTCTGAACTTTTGCAGTAATCCTTAGAGTGGGTCAAAGCTATAAGTTCATGCGGATGAGTATGCACAATTGCCTTATAGCTTGTTTTCCTTTTTATTAGATCTAAATGTATTTTAAAATGGGATATCAATTCCGAAGTCGGGTTGAAATCTGTTTTTTCTCCACCCCAAATAATGTAATAACCATTAGCTTTGTCATTCACTTTTAAAATACAGCTGTTTTCTCTAAGCTTCCCCGCACTTTTAGCCATATCACGTATTCTCAACCCTGTCCCGGACGTAAAAAAAACTTTGCCTGCAAGTTGATGATCAAGCTGGCAGTATTCAATATATTTACATCTTTCCAAATTTACTGCTACCCCCTCATATTCTTCGGTCATATTTACAGAAATATTCCCCCCGTTCCTTTCAGCCCAGCCTTTATCCCATAAATAACCGGAAATCTCCTGTATTTCTTCTAAAACAGCTTCGATTTTACTATTCATATTTTCTTCCTTTTAATTTTTTAATAGCTTAATAATCATTATACAGATAGAAATATCAGTATTGTTCATACTGGTATTCAACTAATAAATAAATTATAATATATATTATATCGGATTTCGATAACTTTTAAAATTCTTCCAGTCCTAAGTTTTTTTTATATTCAATGAAAAACTTAATATTAATGATAGCATTATTATGTTTACGGACGGAATTACAGAAGCCTTTGATTAAAAGAACATATAGAGTATACGGAAAGCTAAATTTTTTTCAATGTTAATGCAAAACGCAAATAAACACCGGCAGAAATATGCAGAACTGTATTTTATAATATTTTAACATTTCAAAATAATACTTTGTCTTATAATATGACAATGGTGATTACAAAAAAAATAAAAATAGGTATTATAGTATGGGAAAAAAACTAAAACCGCTGTGGGCTCCATGGAGGATCGAATATATACTCAGCCCTAAAAATGGAGAATGCTTTTTATGCAACCGCGAAAAAGATAATGATAAACCGGATGATTTTATGGTAATTGCACGCGGTAAAAAAGTTTTTGTAATACTTAACGCATATCCATATAATTCCGGTCACCTGATGATAACCCCTTATGAGCATATAGGGGATATTTCTTCACTCTCCAAAGAAACACTTCATGAAATGATGGAAGTTTGCACAGCAGCCAAAAACACACTTAATAATACTATGAATCCTGATGGATTCAATATAGGTTTCAACTTGGGAACAGCAGCAGGAGCAGGGCTGAAAGAACATATCCACATGCATATTGTGCCAAGGTGGATTGGAGACACCAACTTTATGCCGGTTATCGATAATACAAGAGTCATACCACAGGCTTTAAGGGATACAGCGGATATTTTAAGGAAAAAATTTGTATTTATCTGAATTACTGTTATATTCGGCACTTTGAAAATTAATTGATTCTACAATTATAATGTTCTGTTTCTGCATTCCCTGCAGCGTTCCTTAACTCTAAAATACTTTTACTACTTTTAAATCTTTTGTTTATCTTAATAAGAAAAAGTTTCCAGGGTATTCTTAAGGAATTGTATAAACACATTTTTTAATTTTTTTTGTATTTATTGTTTGTATTATTTTTATAATATGATAATATAAAATTCATTTGCCGCTCGGGTGGCGGAATTGGCAGACGCGCATGGTTGAGGGCCATGTGGAGTAATCCGTGGGGGTTCGAGTCCCCCCCCGAGCACCATTAAATACAATTAGATGTTGCACGAAAAGGTTTCATATTCTGCGGCTCAGCACTTTGTGTTATTTTTGACTTTTTACTATATATTTCATTATTGGAATATTGGATTTTTTCAGTAAAACGACGCAAAACTGCTAAAAAAATTACCGTTACGAATGGATTACTCGAAACAGGTAGTCCTTGAGTCTTTTCGTGCAATATCTAATTAAGTTAAAAGTCAGTAATCGGGCTTAATTTGGTGCCCACATAGCTCAGTTGGTAGAGCACTTCCTTGGTAAGGAAGAGGCCCACCGGTTCAAGTCCGGTTGTGGGCTCCAGTTTATTTATAGCAATTTATAATAGTAAAATAATTAATAAAAAGTGATATTAAAACTAGCTTAGTTTGGAGGCTAAAGAACTATCATGGCAAAACAAAAATTTGACAGAAGTAAAGAACACATTAACATCGGTACTATTGGTCACGTTGACCATGGTAAAACAACTCTTACTGCCGCAATAACAAAAACAATGTCTAAAAAATTCGGTACTGAAGTAAGAAATTTTGACCAAATCGACAACGCTCCTGAAGAAAAAGCAAGAGGTATTACTATCAATACCGCTCACGTCGAGTATGAAACAGAAAAACGTCACTATGCTCATGTTGACTGTCCAGGACATGCGGACTATATTAAAAATATGATTACAGGAGCCGCTCAAATGGACGGTTCTATTCTGGTTATCGCCGCAACAGACGGACCAATGGCTCAGACACGTGAACATATCCTTCTTGCGCGTCAGGTAGGAGTTCCTGCAATCGTTGTATTCCTTAATAAAACTGATCAGGTTGATGACGAAGAACTTATCGAACTCGTTGAAATGGAGGTCCGTGAACTTTTATCCGCTTATGACTTCGACGGAGATGAAACACCGATTATCCAGGGATCAGCTCTTAAAGCTCTTGAAACCGACGGTAATCCTGAAGATCCTTCCAACAAATGCATACTTGATCTAATGGATGCATGCGATAAATATATTCCTGCTCCTCAACGTGCAATTGACCAGACATTCCTGATGCCTGTTGAAGACGTTTTCTCAATTGAAGGTCGCGGTACAGTTGTAACAGGAAGAATAGAACGCGGAATAGTTAAGACCGGTGATTCTGTAGAAATTGTTGGTATTAAAAATACTCGTAAGACTACAGTTACAGGCGTGGAAATGTTCCGTAAAATTCTCGATGAAGGTGAAGCAGGAGATAATGTAGGCTGCCTTCTTCGCGGAGTAAAAAAACATGAAGTTGAACGTGGTCAGGTACTTGCAAAACCGGGTTCAATTACACCGCATACTAAATTCAAAGCTGAAATTTACGTTCTGTCTAAAGATGAAGGTGGAAGACATACTCCGTTCTTCACAAATTACAGACCACAGTTTTATTTCAGAACAACTGATGTAACCGGTATCATTACACTTCCTGAAGGAACAGAAATGATTATGCCTGGAGATAATGCACAGATTAATGTCGAATTAATTGCCCCAATCGCTATGGAAAAAACACTCCGTTTCGCTATTCGTGAAGGTGGCAGAACTGTCGCATCAGGCCGTGTTACTGAAATAATTGAGTAATTTATTTACTTAAATAATTTTAATTTGTCCCGGAAGCTATTTTCAGCTCCCGGGATATTTTACTAAAATTGGTGAACATCATGGCTAGAGAAATTGTAACATTAGCATGCACTGTGTGTAAAAGAAGAAATTACACTACAAAAAAAGAAAAAAGAAATACTCCGGGTAAACTGGAGATGAAAAAGTATTGCAAATTTGATAGAAAGCACACTTTGCATAAAGAAACAAAGTAATAAGATATTTTTAATAACTCTTAATAATACTGTCAGGAGGGTAGCTCAGTTGGTAGAGCAGCGGTCTCCAAAACCGCAGGTCGCAGGTTCAACTCCTGTCCCTCTTGCCAACATAATTAAAATGCAGAAATTTTTGACAAAAACCAGACAGTTCATATCAGGAACTCTTGATGAATTACAGAAATGTTCCTGGCCGACTCGAGAAGAATTATATGAATCAACTATAGTCGTTCTTATTGCTATAGCTCTAATTGCTCTTTTTGTATTTTTAGTTGATTTTGGAAGCCAGAAATTGATCTCATTTCTAACAGGATTTTAATAAAAACGTTTTTTAAAGAATAGTTGATTATGACTGATAATATAATAAATGAAGAAAAAGGGAAGTGGTATGTCATTCAGGCAATGTCCGGACATGAGAATAAAGTGAAGGATAATCTTGAAAGACAATTACAACTTGAAAAAAACGATTTGCCAATATACGAAATTTTGATACCTGTTGAAAAAATATCAGAAGTAAAACAGGGTGAGAAAATAACATCTTCAAGAAAATTCTTTCCCGGATATGTGTTAATACGAATGGATTTATATTCAGATGACGGAGATATAAGGGAAGACATCTGGTATTTTGTCAGAGAGACCCAGGGAGTTATTGGGTTTATCGGATGCGGAGCAGATAAACGTCCGCTGCCATTGAACCCCTCTGAAGTTAAAAGCCTCATGAATCAGGTTAAAGAAAAAGAAGAAGTTGTTGCACCTAAAATTAAATATAATACAGGTGAAACAGTTACTGTTAAAGAAGGTGCTTTTGAAAATTTCGAAGGTGTTATTGATGAAATAGACACCGAAAGAGGAAAACTTAAGGTAATGGTCTCTATTTTTGGCAGATCAACACCGGTTGAACTCGAATTTTGGCAGGTTGAGAAGAATGACTGAACGGGCTTCTCAGCCAATCGTTCGTAAATTATAACAATTTGTGGTAGGAAACCCGTTCGTTCGAACCACATATTGAACAGCAGGAAATAAAAATGGCAAAAAAAGTAAAAGCTGAAATCAAATTACAGATTCCAGCAGGTGCTGCTAATCCGGCTCCGCCTGTAGGTCCGGCTTTAGGACAGGCCGGCGTGAATATTATGGAATTCTGTAAAAAATTCAATGCAGCTACGCAGTCACAGTCCGGAATGGTAATACCTGTAGTTATTACTGTCTATCAGGACAGGTCGTTTACTTTTATCACTAAATCACCGCCAGCTGCAATTCTATTAAAGAAGGCTGCTGGGCTTGCCTCCGGTGCAAATACACCAGGTAAGGAAAAAGTTGGAAGAGTTAGCAGTGAACAGGTTCTTGAAATTGCTAAGACTAAAATGAAAGATTTGAACGCAAGAACAGAAGAAGCAGCCGTGAAAATCATTGAAGGCGCTGCGCGAAGTATGGGAATTGAGGTGTCAGATGCGTAGAAGTAAATTATATCGTGAGCAGACTTCTAAATATGACTGCCATAAGCTGTACAGTCTAAAAGATGCTATTCGTATTGTAAAGGAGGAAATGCCTCATTCGAAATTTGATGAAACAATAGAAATTGCTTTTAAGCTTGGGATTGACCCTAAGAAGTCTGATCAAAATGTAAGAGGAGCGGTTACACTTCCGAAAGGAACCGGAAAAGAAATAAAGGTTGTTGTTATAGCTTCTGGACAAGCAGCAGAAGATGCTAAAGAGGCAGGTGCTGATATGGTAGGCTTTGAAGATATAATAGAGAAAATTAAAGGGGGCTGGCTGGATTTTGATTCATTAATTTCTACACCGGACGCAATGCCTAAAGTAAGACCATTGGGCAGAACTTTAGGACCGAGGGGATTAATGCCCAACCCTAAGACAGGCACAGTAACAAATAATGTATCTGCAGCAGTAACTGAAGCTAAAGCCGGGAAAGTTGAATACAGAGCTGACCGTGGAGCATGTGCTCATGTACCTGTAGGAAAATTGTCATTTTCTCTGGAAGATATTCAGGAAAACTGTAATTCAGTAATCAAAGCTATTTTAGCAGCTAGACCGTCAACTACAAAAGGTACTTATCTTATAAGTTGTTCGATATGCTCAACTATGAGCCCCGGTATAAAAGTGAATACTAAAGAATTCACAAGGAGGCCCTGATGAGAATTGAAAAAAAACAGTTAGTTAATGATATAACTAATATTATCGAAAATAGTAATTTCCTTTATATGATTTCTTATAAGGGACTTAATGTAAAGCAATTCGATGAGTTGAGAATGTCTCTTGATGAAGTGAATGCTAAATGTACAATCCTTAAAAATAAACTTATAAAAAAAGCTGCAGAACTGAATAATAAAGATGATCTTTTTAATATGGAGTTTTCTGGAGATACTGCTTTAGTAAGCGGTAAAAGCGATCCGGGGGCTGTAGCTAAAACAATTAGTGAGTTTGCAAAAAAACATAAACAGGTCAGTTTTAAAGGCGGTTATCTTGAAGGAGCAGTACTTTCAAGTGAACAGGCTGTTTCAATTTCAAAACTTCCCCCGCGTGAAATTCTGCTCGCACAACTGCTTGGCACATTACAGGCACCGGCCGCCAGCCTTGCAAGACTGCTAAATGCAAAATTATCCGGTGTTGTTTATGCTTTAAGTGCTTATAAAGATAAAATTAGTTAATTATTAATATATATATAAAATTTAAAATTAGAAAATTTAATATTTGGAGGATAAAAAAATGTCTGAAGTTACTAATGTTTCACCTGAAATGGAAAAATTTATCTCTTACATCGAAAACATGACAGTTCTTGAACTCTCAGAGTTAATAAAGACTTTGGAAGATAGACTCGGTGTTTCAGCCGCTGCTCCGTTAGCAGCAGCTGCAGCTGTACCGGCAGCAGCTGAAGGAGAAGAAGAAGCTGAAGAAAAAACAGAATTTGATGTTGTTCTAACCAGTTTCGGCAGCTCTAAAGTCGGTGTAATCAAAGTTGTAAGAGCAGTTACTGGTCTTGGCCTCAAAGATGCAAAAGACTTAGTAGAATCAGCACCTAAGGCCATCAAAGAAGGCACAGACAAAGAAGATGCTGAAAAGATCAAAAAAGATCTTGAAGGTGCCGGTGCTACTGTTGAACTTAAGTAAGTTCAAAAATTTATAAATAAACAATAACGGGAAATACGTAAAATCGTATTTCCCGCTTTTGGCATTATAATTTTTTACATTCCATAACTTTCATATTCTTAATATTTATTCGCTTACTTATTGAATATTAATTTCATTATACTTAATTCGCTATTATATAGTAACAAATTTTACAGGTGTAGTAATGGCTGAACGTGTTAACTACGGTAAACTTCGAGAAGTACTTGAAGTACCCAATTTAATAAATGTACAATTAGGATCGTATACAGAATTTCTGCAGATGGATGCCCCACCCGAAAAAAGAAAGAACCAGGGCCTCCAGGAAATATTTTTGGAAATATTTCCCATCGAAAGCTATGATCAACAATATGTACTTGATTTTGTTTCTTATTCAATTGGCAAACCTAAAATAAAAATTATTGACTGCCTTAAAGACGGTGAATCATACAGTGCGCCTCTCCATGTCGAACTCAGAATTGACTGTAAAGGAGAAATTAAAACAGAATCTGTCTATATGGGAGAAATCCCATTAATGACAGAAAAAGGGACCTTTGTTATTAACGGTGCAGAACGTGTTATTATTAGTCAGCTCCACCGTTCCCCAGGCGTTTGTTTCGAAAAGAAACAACATACCAGCGGAAAAACACTGTACTCGTTTAGAATTATTCCTGACAGAGGATCATGGCTTGAAGTGCAGTATGACATAAATGACAATATTTTTATTTTTCTTGACAGAAGAAGAAGAAGAAGAAAATTTCTTATCACTACTTTGATGAGGGCTATCGGTTTTAGTACAGATCGGGAAATAATTGAACAAATTCACGAAATTGTTACAAAAACCCCGGCTTCGCTGTCAAAAGAAAAAGATATTTCCGTATATTATACCGTGGAAGATATCACAGACTCAGACGGGGAAGTTATTATCCAGGCATACAGCGCTCTTACCGAACATGCTTTAAAAGAAATAAAAGTACAGAAAATTAAAAAACTAAACCTGGTGTATATTCCCAATAAAGCTGATTATCTTTTGAAATGTTTGAGACGTGATCCTTCCTCAGACACAGACGAAGCATTAAAGGAAATATACAGAAGAATGAGGCCGGGCGATCCACCCAGCATAAATAACGCTAAACAGCTTTTACAGCGCCTTTTCTTTGATGTGAGGCGTTACGACCTCGGGCTGGTTGGTAGATATAAAATTAATCAAAAATTTGGTTTAGACACTCCTGATAATGTTAGAACTTTGACCAATACCGACCTTATTGGAGCAACAAAATACCTCATTAATCTTAAAGCAACGGCCGGAGCGGTTGATGATATTGACCATCTGGGCAACCGCAGAATCCGGACTGTCGGAGAACAGATACAGAACCAGTGTAGAATTGGTCTGGTAAGGACAGAGAGATTAATTAGAGAACGAATGACTCTTCTCGGTATGAATGACTCAAATGTTACACCCGGAAAACTTGTTAATCCTAAAGCATTTGCAAGCGTAATAAGAGATTTCTTTGCCCGAAATCAGCTTTCTCAGTTTATGGATCAGACAAATCCGTTATCAGAAATGACGAATAAACGCAGGTTAAGTGCTTTAGGGCCGGGCGGACTGAATAGAGAAAGAGCAGGTTTTGAGGTCCGTGATGTGCACAGCAGTCATTACGGCCGCATTTGTCCTATTGAAACTCCAGAAGGACCAAATATCGGTCTCATATCATCTGTTTCACTTTATACAAGAGTAAATGAATTTGGTTTCCTTGAAACTCCTTACAGGGTGGTCAAGGACAAAATAGTTTCTGACAAAATAGAATATCTAACAGCGGACGTGGAAGAGGAATATGTAATTGCCCAGGCTAATGCGCCTCTTGATAAAGAAGGTAAATTTATAAATAAAACCGCAATGTCAAGATTTAGAGGCGATTCAATGGAAATCCCGACAGATAAAATTAATTATATGGACGTTTCGCCTAAACAGCTGGTCAGTGCTGCCGCTGGTCTTATACCGTTCCTTGAACATGATGATGCAAATCGGGCACTGATGGGTTCAAATATGCAGAGACAGGCAGTCCCACTGCTAACAACTGAATCTCCTTTGGTGGGTACTGGTTTAGAGCACCGCATTGCTGTAGATACAAAGGCTGTCTTAACTGCTGAAAAAGACGGTATAGTCGAATCAGTTAGCGGAGATAAAGTAGTAGTAACCTCCGACGGTAAAAGCCCTGAGCACACTGCTGATAAATCAGAAATACAGATATTTAATCTTTATAAATACCTCAGAACAAATGCCGGAACTTCTATTAACCAGCGTCCTATTGTACATTCCGGACAGAAGATCAAAGCCGGTGACGTTGTAGCCGACGGTGCAGCAACAGACGGAGGAGAACTCGCTCTTGGTAAAAACTTAACTGTAGCATTTATGCCATGGGGGGGATATAATTTTGAAGATGCTATTGTAATCAGTGAGAAAGTTGTAAAAGAGGATATTTATACGAGTATTCATGTTTCAGAATATGAAACATCAGCCAGGGACACAAAACTGGGTCCTGAAGAAATTACTCGTGATATCCCGAATGTAAGTGAAGAAGCTCTCAAAAATCTCGGTCCCGACGGTATTATAAAAACAGGTTCTGAGGTTAGGCCTGGAGATATTCTGGTTGGGAAAATAACTCCGAAATCTGAAACTGAACTTGCTCCAGAAGAACGCCTTTTACGTGCCATTTTCGGTGAAAAAGCTGCAGACGTCAAGGATTCAAGCCTTACAGTTGGCAGCGGTACTTACGGTACAGTTATGGATGTACGAATCGAACACGCTAAATCAAGCAAAAGATCATCTATGACAAAAACAGAAATTAGAAGGCAGACAAAACAAATCAAAGATAATGCAAAAGCTGAAATAGCTTCGTTGACTGAAGATTTAATTGAAGAATTTGCTGAATTTTTATTTAAAGAAAAATTGCCTCATCCGATTTTTGATGAATCATCATCTAAACCTGATATGGTTCTTATATCCTCCAACCGGAGGGTTACGATGAGCGGCATCAGTAAACTTGCCAATAAGTTCAGACATTACAGGATGAATGATTGTCCGATAAAACGTCAAATTGATGAAGTCATAGAAAAATATAAGCCCAAATTTGACAAAATCGAAAGGGACAGAGACGAACAGATTGAATCAATTGAAAACGGACAGAATATCAAATTCGGTTCTATTAAAAAAGTAAAAGTTTATATTGCAACTAAGCATAAACTGCAAGTCGGCGATAAAATGGCAGGAAGACACGGTAATAAAGGTATTGTTGCTAAAATCGTACCGGAAGAAGATATGCCTTTCCTTGATGACGGTGAACCGGTTGATATCGTGCTGAATCCTCTTGGTGTCCCGAGCCGAATGAATGTTGGTCAGGTCCTTGAAACACACCTGGGACTTGCTGCAAGACTTTTGAACATCAAAACTTCAACTCCGGTATTTGACGGCGCAACAGAGGATCAAATTGTAGATTTACTTGTAAAAGGAAATGAACAATACGAAAAAGACAACGGCCGTAACCTTCATTTTGGTTTTATGAAAAAAGATGGAAAATGGGTTTTTGACGGAAAAGCCAATGTTTATGACGGAAGAGACGGAATAAAATTTGACCAGCGAATCACTATAGGAAAAATATATATGCTGAAACTTGACCATCTTGTAGCCAATAAGCTGCATGCACGATCAGTAGGACCTTATTCGCTTGTTACACAACAGCCTCTTGGCGGTAAAGCACAGCATGGAGGCCAGCGTTTTGGTGAAATGGAGGTGTGGGCACTTGAAGCATATGGTGCTGCATATAGTCTGCAGGAAATGCTGACCGTTAAAAGTGATGATGTTGTGGGACGTACAAAAATCTACGAATCAATTGTTAAAGGCAAATGTTCTCTCGAACCCGGAAGGCCAGAATCATTCAATGTTCTAATCAAGGAACTTCAGAGTTTAGGCCTTGATATTCAAATACTAAAAAAAGAAGATGAGCTTTCAACAGATGATAAGGAGACAGCATAATGCTCAAAAACAATATCAACTATAAAGAAATAAAGCATTCAGAAGATAATAAATTTGACTGCGTTTCAATAAATGTTGCATCTCCTGAAAGGATAAGATCCTGGAGCCATGGAGAGATTAGAAACCCCGAGACAATTAATTACAGAAGTTTCAAGCCTGAAAAGGGCGGCCTCTTCTGTGAAAGAATTTTCGGACCTACAAAAGACTGGGAGTGCAGTTGCGGTAAATACAAACGTATTAAATATAAAGGAGTAGTCTGTGACAGATGCGGTGTTGAAGTCACTGTTTCAAGAGTCAGGCGTGAGCGCATGGCCCATATCGAACTTGCTGTTCCTGTTTCCCATATCTGGTTCTTCAAATGCATGCCGACTCGTTTAGGGCTAATCCTTGATATGACTACCAGGCAGCTCGAAAGAGTAATCTATTATGAAGAATGGGTTGTTACAGACCCTGGCGATACTCCTTTGAATAAATGCCAGACTTTAAGCGAAATCGAATACAGAGAAGCTTTTGAACTTTATGGTCAGGACTCATTTTCTGCCGATATGGGTGCTTCTGCTATACATACACTCCTCGAGAGTATTGATATATCTTCTCTTCGCAATGAGCTTTCCGAGCAGATGTTCGCTACAAAAAGTAAAGCTATCAGAAAGAAACTGGCAAAACGACTGAGGCTTGCTGAAGGTTTTCTTACAAGTGATGCAAGACCAGAATGGATGATATTGAAAGTACTGCCTGTTATTCCGCCGGAGCTTCGCCCACTTGTTCCGCTTGAAGGAGGACGCTTTGCAACTTACGATTTAAATGACCTTTACAGAAGGGTCATTTATAGGAATAACAGACTTAAAAATTTATTGGAGCTGAAAACACCTGAAGTTATTATAAGGAATGAAAAGAGAATGCTTCAGGAGGCTGTTGATGCACTACTTGATAACGGACGTCACGGAAGAGCCATTACCGGTGCAGGAAACAGACCTTTAAAATCGCTAAGTGATATGCTAAAAGGCAAAGGTGGACGATTCAGGCAGAACCTACTTGGTAAACGTGTAGATTATTCAGGACGTTCGGTTATTGTTGTAGGCCCCGAACTCAAACTTGACGAATGCGGTATTCCGAAAAAAATGGCATTAACTCTTTTTGAACCGTTTATAATACGCCATCTTAAGGAACAGGGACATGTTCATACTGTAAGAAGTGCAAAAAAAATGATAGAGCGCGGTGATGACATAGTCTGGGATATTCTTGAAAAAGTCACAAAAGGGCACCCGGTTATGCTAAACCGTGCCCCGACACTTCACAGATTGAGTATTCAGGCTTTTAATCCGGTCCTAATAGAAGGTGATGCTATTAGAATACACCCTCTTGTATGTACTGCATATAATGCGGACTTTGACGGTGACCAGATGGCTGTCCATGTTCCAATGTCAAATGCAGCGCAAATGGAAAGTAAGCTTTTGATGCTTGCACCTAATAATATTTTTTCACCTTCGAGCGGTAAACCTATTACTACTCCGTCTCAGGATATAACTTTAGGCTCATACTTTCTTACAGTTATGCCGCCTCAAAAAGCAGAAAAACATCCGAGAACCTTCTCTGACTATATTGAACTGCTGCGCGCTCTTGATGCTAATATTATTGATATACATCAGCTTGTAAGAATCCCTAATCCGGATTCGGGAAAAGAAACAGTGTGGGGTCTTAAAAATGAGAAGTATATTGATACAACTGTAGGACGCTGTATTTTTAATGAAATATGGCCTGACAAACTTGGTTTCTTTAATGACGTCGCAGGTAAAAAAGCTTTAACAACTCTTGTCGGTGACTGTTACGCTCATGCCGGACATAATGAAACAATTAAGCTTCTCGATAAACTGAAAGACTTAGGCTATAAATATGCGACTGTTGCAGGATTCTCTATATCTGTAGCTGACCTTAAAATTCCGAGTTCTAAAAAGCCTCTGATCGATGAATCACGAAGCAAAATTGAAAAAATAGAAAAACAGTACTCTAAAGGGGTAATTACAAAAGGCGAACGTATAAATAAAATTATTGATATTTGGAACAAAGCCACTAACGAAGTTACGAAAGAGCTAATTACCACTCTGGAATCTGGAACTGAAACAGAAAGAATTAATCCTGTATATGCTATGCTGCACTCAGGAGCGAGAGGAAGTAAAGATCAGATACGGCAGCTTGCCGGTATGCGTGGTCTTATGGCAAAGCCATCAGGCGAAATTATAGAACGTCCTATCCTCTCAAGTTTCAGAGAAGGACTTACTGTCCTTGAATACTTCATCAGTACTCACGGTGCCAGAAAAGGCCTTGCCGATACTGCACTGAAAACAGCCGACTCAGGTTATATGACACGTAAGCTCGTTGATGTTTCACAGGATATAATCTGCAGAGAAGAAGACTGCGGAACAGTGAACGGAATCTGGGTAAGTCCGCTTTCAGACAGTGGAGAAGAAATTGTGCCGCTGAAAAAAAGGATTATAGGAAGATATTCAGCCAGAGATATTCCTGCTAAAACCGGAAACAAAGAGTTTGTTGTTAAAGCAAACGAGTATATAACAGAAGAGATAGCTGATAAAATACATAAGTTAGGCTATGAAAAACTAATGATTCGTTCTCCTCTTACATGCGACTCAGAATATGGGATCTGCATAAAATGCTATGGAAGAAACCTTGCATCCAATAAGATGGCTGAACTTGGCGATTCACTGGGAATAATCGCCGCTCAGTCTATTGGAGAACCCGGTACACAGTTGACTATGCGTACTTTCCATATAGGAGGCACTGCTTCCTCGTCAATGCAGCAGTCTACAATCATTGCTAAAAATCAAGGCCGTCTGCATTACAGTGATGCCCCGCGTTTTGTAACCGACAATGAAGGAAATGTAATTGTTGTTAAAGCCGGCTCTGTAAAAATATTTGACAAAGATGACAACCTTCTCGAAAAAAATGAACTTTTTCTTGGATCAACCGTTTACCATGATGAGGGAACACAGGTAAAAATAGGAGATCTTATTGCAAAATGGGATCCGTTTAATATTCCAATTATTTCCGAAGTTGAAGGTATTGTCGAGTTTAGGGACCTTATAGAAGGTATTACACTTTCAAGACAGACCCGCGGAAGCGGTATTGAGGAAATTTCTGTGATGGAACACAGAGAAGATCTTCACCCTCAAATAGTTATTTTAAACAGTGAAGGTGAAATACTTGACCACCATCCTCTGCCTTCAGGTGCTATAATTATTATCAAAGAAGAGGAGAAAGTTCAACCGGGTACCGTTCTTGCAAGGATGCCGCGTCAGTTAGAAAAAACAAAAGATATTACCGGCGGACTCCCACGTGTAGCAGAACTGCTCGAAGCCCGTAGGCCCAAAGAACTTGCTGAAATAGCACGTATGTCAGGTAGAATTGAAATAGGCAAAATGGGACGCGGGAAAATACAGCTTCTTGTCCATGATATTGAAGATCCTTCTCAGGTCGAAGAACATTCCATACCTGCAAACAAGCACCTCACAGTAAGAAAAGGCGATATTGTCAAAAAAGGTCAAAAACTAACTAATGGGTCAGTTGACCCTCATGACCTTCTTGAAATTTGCGGACAACAAGAGCTTCAGGAGTATCTTGTAAATGAAGTTCAGCTTGTCTATAAAGCTCAGGGTGTAGAGATAAATGATAAGCATATTGAAATTATTGTTAAACAAATGCTTCAGAAAGTAAGGATAACCGAATCCGGAACAACTAAATTCCTACCGGGGGAACAGATTGACCGAAGAAAATTCGTAAAAGAAAACTTCGAAGTAGCCCAAAGCGGGGGGACTCCGGCCGAAGCGGACCCTGTTCTACTCGGCATCACTAAAGCTTCACTTGAAACTGAAAGTTTTATTTCAGCAGCTTCATTTCAGGATACAACAAGAATCCTGACAGATGCCTCAACCCTGGGTAAAATAGATGAACTTCGCGGATTCAAGGAAAATGTTATCACGGGACACCTTATTCCTGCCGGCACTGGCAGCGATGAATATTCTAATCTTATTGTCAAAAAACTGGCAAATGAAATAGAGCTTGAAAAAGATACTCCGATGGTAACATCTGAATCTCAGGCAGATAAAAAAAGCTCTGCCGAAGAAATATTATCTATTAATAACGAAGAAAATTAAAAATATTATTTGTATAAATTAAAAATAATTGTAAATTAAGTTCCTTTTGTTGCGAGAATTATAATAATTTATAAATAAATATAGGTAAAAATATGCCGACAATAAATCAATTAATAAGAAAAGGCAGAAAAACAAGGGTTGCCAAGAAAAAGGCAAGAGCTTTGGAAAGATGCCCACAACGCAGAGGTATTTGTACACAGGTAACAACCAGAACACCAAAAAAACCAAACTCTGCTTTAAGAAAAGTTACTAGAGTTCGTTTAACGAATGGCGCAGAAATTACAGCTTATATTGGCGGAGAAGGCCACAATCTCCAGGAACATTCTGTAGTCCTGGTAAAAGGCGGCCGGGTAAGAGACCTTCCAGGTGTACGCTATCATGTCGTAAGAGGGGCTTTAGACAGCCTTGGAGTGAGCAAGCGTGGACGTGGTCGTTCAAAATACGGTACTAAAAAACCCAATAAATAAAGCTTAATAATTCTTAAATAATTTAATTTTTAAAATCTGTCGGTGTCAAATGACGACGACAGATTTATTTTCATTAAAGAATATAGTTTTTTAATATTATAAAGAGGTTATAAAGCATGAGAAGGCGTAAAGCTGAAAAAAGAGAACTGATTCCTGATGTTAAATATAACAGTGAATTGGTAGCAAGACTTATCAACACAGTAATGGAGCGGGGGAAAAAATCAACCGCACAGGGTATTGTATACGGTGCATTCGATATCGTTGCAAAAAAGAAAAAAGACGTTGAACCGCTGGAACTTTTTATTCAGGCCCTTGATAATGCAAAGCCAAGGCTTGAAGTAAAAAGCAGACGTGTTGGCGGGGCAACTTATCAGGTCCCTATCGAAATTCATTCTGACCGTCAGATTGCTCTGGCACTTGGATGGATGACTACTTTTGCTAAAGGAAGAAATGGCATGTCTATGAAAAGGGCATTAGCTGCAGAACTTCTGGATGCATTTGAAAACACAGGATCAACTGTAAAGAAAAAAGACGACACTCATAAAATGGCTCAGGCTAATAAAGCTTTTGCACATTTTCGCTGGTAAAAATGAACATAAAAGGTAGTTGAAACAAAATGGGTATAATGCTCGAAAAAAATAGAAAAAAAAATGCTGAAGAATCGGCAAGTCGGATAACCCCTCTGCCGAAAGTACGTAATATAGGTATTATAGCTCATATCGATGCTGGAAAGACAACTACTACCGAGAGAATTTTATATTATACAGGAATAAATTATAAACTCGGTGAAGTTCATGAAGGGACTGCCACAATGGACTGGATGTCTCAGGAACAGGAAAGAGGAATAACAATTACTTCTGCAGCAACAACCTGTAACTGGGAAAACAACAAAATTAATATTATTGACACCCCTGGCCATGTGGATTTTACCGCTGAAGTAGAAAGATCTCTAAGAGTACTTGACGGCGCCGTCGGTGTTTTTTGTGCTGTCGGAGGTGTTCAGCCTCAGTCGGAAACTGTCTGGAGACAGGCAAAACAATATAATGTTCCGCTCCTTGCGTTTATTAATAAAATGGACAGAACCGGAGCAGATTTTGATAAAGTTGTTGAAGAAATCAGAGATAAACTGAATATTACTGCGGTTCCATTGCAGGTACCAATCGGAAAAGAATCCGACTTCAAAGGCATTATCGACATTTTAGAAGAACAAACTGTTTTCTTTGACATTGATGAATACGGCTCAAAGGTAAGGATAGATTCTATACCCCCTGAACATTTTTCAGAAGTAGCTGAAGCTAAAAACTATTTAGTTGAATGCCTGGCTGAAGTAGATGAAGAAATAATGGACCTTTATCTTAACGATGTGGAGCCGGATATTAAACAAATTAAAAAAGCTTTAAGAAAGTCCGTTATTAAAAATGAAATAGTCCCTGTTTTATGCGGTGCAGCTTTTAAAAACAAAGGTATACAGCCGTTATTAGATGCAATAGTAGATTATTTACCTTCCCCACTGGATATTTACAGTTTTGAAGGTATTGACCCCAGGACTGAAAAACCAAAGATGATTCAAGTTGGCGATGACAAGCCTTTTGCAGGATTGATATTTAAAATAATGAATGATCCATATGTAGGTAAACTTACTTTTTTTAGGGTATATTCAGGAATCGCTTCAAAAGGAATGAAGCTTTTTAATCCCAGAACAGGAAAAACTGATCGTCTCGGAAGAATACTTCAGATGCATGCTAATACAAGAGAAGATAGAAGTTCAGTCTTCAGTGGAGATATAGCTGCTGCTGTAGGACTCAAAAATGCAACAACAGGCGATACAGTCTGTTCACAGCATGACCAGGTTGTTCTGGAATCAATCATCTTTCCAGAACCTGTTATATCAATAGCCATCGAACCAAAAACTTCATCGGAAAGAGATAAACTTTATACTGCTCTCGGACATTTATCGGATGAGGATCCGACTTTTAAAATAAAAACCAATGAAGATACAGGTCAAACAATCATATCAGCCATGGGTGAGCTTCATCTTGAAATTATAAAAGACCGATTAATCAGAGAATTTAAAGTAGAAGCTAATACTGGCCGTCCGGAAGTTGCTTATCGGGAGACTGTATCCTGCACTTCAAAAGGAGAAGCCAAATTTGCAAAACAGACCGGCGGTCATGGGCAGTATGGTCACGTTATTTTAGAGATCGAACCTTGTGATAGAGGTTATGGTATAACTTTTGAAAATAAAGTAACCGGTGGAAATATTCCCAAAGAATATATTAAACCGATAGAAACAGGAATACTGGAAGCAGCAAAAAGCGGGCTTCTTGCAGGTTATCAGGTGACTGATTTTAATGTTAATATACTTGACGGTTCATATCACCCTGTAGATTCATCTGAACTGGCTTTCAATATAGCCGGTTCCCTTGCTTTTAAGGAAGCCGCCAGAAATGCTTGTATTAAAATTTTAGAACCAATTATGAAACTTGAAGTTACGGCCCCTGAAGCTTCTATCGGAGACATCATTAGTGATATCTCCGGAAGGCGCGGGAATGTCGTAGAAGTTGATACTGGAGCTGGGAGCAATATCTCAAAAATTATAGCCAATACACCGTTGGCTGAACTTTTTGGATATGCAACTACTCTTCGCTCCATTACAAGAGGAAGAGCCACTCACACTATGGAACCTTCAAGTTTTGAGTGTGTTCCAACAATTATTCAGCAACAAATTGTGGAGAAAAATAAATGAGCGCAAAAACTAAAAAAAATTTAAAACAACGTATCAGAATCAGATTACAGGCTTTCGACCATAGAGTACTGGATAAATCTGTAAAAGACATCGTCGGAACAACAACAAGAACCGGTGCTGTTATTGCAGGCCCAATTCCATTGCCAACAAAAATCGAAAGAGTTACTGTTAATCGTTCACCGCATGTCAACAAAAAATCAATGGAACAGTTCGAAACAAGAATTCATAAAAGGCTGATGGATATAATTAATCCAACGGCAAAAACAATCGACGAACTGAAGAAATTAAATCTCCCGTCAGGAGTGGACATTTCTATTAAAGTTGGTTTTTAATAAATTAATTGTTAAGCAGTAAACGGCACCAATGCTATTGTTTCCAATTGTGGTATGTGCCATGGAGGTTTATTATGAAAGGTTTAATTGGAAAAAAGATGGGGATGACCCAAATTTACGATGAGACAGGAAGAATTTCACCTGTAACAGTCCTGGAAGTTGGCCCGTGTACGGTTTTAGACCAGAGGACTGAAGAAAAAAACGGTTATTCAGCTTTGCAGCTCGGATTTGGAAAAAAGAAAAGTAAAAATGTCACCAAAGCTGTTAAAGGACACTGTGAAAAAAGTGGAAGGAATGAGAATCCACCGGCTTATATAAAAGAAATAAGATTAGATAAAGATTCAGAGCTTGAAACAGGTTCTGAAATCAAAGCAGATATTTTTAATGTAAATGAATATGTTGATGTCACCGGTACAATTAAAGGCCGTGGTTTTCAGGGTGTTGTAAAAAAATATAATTTCGGGGGCGGCCGTTTTTCCCACGGGGGCGGCTGGAAAAGAAAACCCGGTTCAATTGGACAATGCGAATTCCCAGGACGCGTAGATAAAGGAAAAAAGATGCCCGGCCATATGGGAAATGTTCGTCGTACAATTCAAAACCTGAAAATAGTTCGTGTAGACGCTAATGACAACCTTATCTTTATAAAAGGTGCTGTACCGGGTCCTACCGGCGGCGTTATTGTTATTCGTTCAGCTAAGAAAAAAACAGCAGCTAAATAAGGATCAGTAAACCATGGAAAATAAAATAAATATTTTAAATAAAGAAGGCCAGCCGATTGGCGAATTCAATATTGAAGATAAGTGGATAGAACTGGAGAAAGGTGAACAGGCTGTTCATGATGTAGTTACTGCTTTCAGAGCTGCCCTGAGGTCAGGTACCGCTTCAGCTAAAACACGTTCAGAAATTAAAGCAACCGGAGCAAAGCCTTATCGTCAGAAAGGTACAGGAAGAGCAAGACAGGGATCCTCAAAAAGCCCGATACTCGTTGGCGGCGGTGTAGCGTTCGGCCCAAAACCACGGACTTATTATAAGAAAATAAATAAAAAGGTCCGTAAACTTGCCCTGAAACGTGCTTTCAGCGAAAAAGTAAAAGATGAAAATGTTCATATTGTCGACCAAATAGATTCTCCTGATTACAAGACAAAGAATGCTGCAGAGCTTCTTAAAAAACTTAAGCTTAATAGGAAAACCTTAATCGTTGTAAAAGATTATTCTGACAATACTCTTATGGCAACAGGAAATCTTGAAAATGTTCTGCTTATGAAAGCTGCATCTGTAAACGTTTATCAGTTACTGAATAACAACAACATTCTTTTTTCTGAAGATGCAATAAAAGATTTTGTTGAAAGATTATAAAAGCACATGGAGGGCTAAAAAAATGTTTAATCCATATTCAATTATAGATACTATTTTAATTACAGAAAAAACGATGGATCTTAAAGATTCATCAAAGTATGTATTTAAAGTTGATAAAAAAGCAACAAAGGTAGATATTGCCCGCGCAGTAGAAAACATTTACAATGTAAAAGTTCAGGATGTAAACGTTTTGAACCATAAGGGAAAACCCAAAAGACTTGGCCAGAGATCCCTTAAAATGGGA
The DNA here is from genome assembly GCA_021733985.1 of Victivallales bacterium. Classification (GTDB taxonomy): domain Bacteria; phylum Verrucomicrobiota; class Lentisphaeria; order Victivallales; family GWF2-38-69; genus JAIPJT01. The sequence goes on from JAIPJT010000008.1 coordinate 75,099, forward strand.
CGCACTGCAGCTACAAAAAAGGCAATAGTTACATTATCCGAAGGCGAAATAGAAGTATTATAATTAATAAGCCTTCTCCCCCCGAATAAAAACAGGGGGTCTCAAGGGCTGCGGGGATATCCTAGCTCGCAGCAGAGTTTCAAAACCTAAATTTCTAAAATGAGGTTATAAAAATTATGGCTTTAAAAAAATATAAACCATATGCTCCGGGAAGGCGTCAGATGACAGACCTTGCTAATGAAGAAATTACAGCTAATACCCCGGAAAAAAAATTATTAAAAGGTAAGAAAAATACCGGCGGACGTAATAACGGCGGACGTATTACGACTAGATTCAGAGGTGGCGGGTGTAAACGCAAATACAGAGTAATAGATTTTAAAAGAGACAAGTTCGACATTCCCGGAACTGTTAAAACTATTGAGTATGACCCGAACAGAAATGCCAATATTGCATTAGTAGCCTATGCTGACGGAGAAAAACGCTACATCTTAGCGCCTGTAAAACTTAAAATCGGAAGTAAGGTTTTATGCGGTCAGGAAGCTGAAGTTAAACCCGGAAACGCAAAGAAACTGAAAAATATACCGGTCGGAATTAATATTCATAATATAGAGGTAAACCCCGGATGCGGTGCAAAACTTGTAAGATCTGCCGGCCAGACAGCTGTTGTTCGTGCAAAAGAAGGTAAATATGTCCAGGTTAAACTTCCAAGCGGCGAAATAAGAATGATTAACCGCGAATGTTTAGCTACAATTGGACAGATTGGTAATATAGAAAAACAAAATATAAATTTAGGCAAAGCCGGTAAAAAGCGTTATCTTGGCAAACGGCCTCATGTAAGAGGTGTCGTAATGAACCCAGTCGATCACCCGATGGGCGGTGGTGAAGGTAAAAGCAGCGGTGGCGGCCAGCCTCAGTCTCCATGGGGACAGTTATCAAAAGGCAAAAAGACTAGAAAGAAAAAGAAAAATACAAATAAACTCATCTTAGTACGGAGGAAGAAATAATGCCCAGGTCAATTAAAAAAGGTCCATTCGTAGATAATCATTTGATGAAAAAAGTCGATAAGATGAACAAAAATGGTAAAAAACGCCCGATAAAGACCTGGTCAAGAAGGTCAATGATTCTTCCGGAATTTGTCGGACATACCTTTAATGTTCACAATGGAAAAGCTTTTATCAGTGTTTTTGTTACTGAAAATATGGTTGGACATAAATTGGGTGAGTTTGCCCCGACACGCCACTTCAAAGTTCATGGTGTTATGTCCGGTAAATAATAAAGCCTATTATAATTTTTTATATCAAAGCCTTTCGTCTTCAACGAAAGGCTTTTTATTATAAACTTCCTGCCGTAGTGATTATAAAAATTGACAAAGTACTTTAAAGGTTTTTTATTTTTATGACTAATAGTACAGTAGTAATCGGAGGCGGACCGGCCGGGATGATGGCTGCAGTTCATTCAGCACGTAATGGAAATAATGTCATGATACTTGAAAAGAACAGTACTCCCGGCACCAAGCTTCTGATGACCGGCAAAGGCAGATGCAATATTACTAACGCAGAAACCTCTACTGAAAAATTTCTTCTGCAATTCGGTAAAAACGGCAAATTTTTAATAAATGCATTCCACCGATTTGGAGTAACAGAGACCATAAAGTTTTTTAATCAGCACAATCTTGATACTAAAGTAGAAAGAGGAGGACGGATATTCCCTACAAGTGACAACGCAAAAGATGTTCAGAATGTTTTTTTTAAACTTATTAAAGAGAAAAACATAGAGCTGAAACTTAACAGCAGTGTAAGGGAATTAATAGCTGAAGATAATACTATTAAAAAAATAAAATTGAATAACACAATCATTGAACCCGATAATGTCATATTAGCCACCGGCGGACAATCCTATCCCAAAACAGGTTCGACCGGAGACGGTTATAAATGGGCTGAAAGACTTGGTCATACCGTTATTCCCCCTGCCCCAGCTCTATCACCTTTAATTGTAAACGAAAACTTTGTTAAGGAACTGGAAGGCTTAAGCCTGAAAAATGTTAAAATTTCAGTATTCCAAAATAATAAAAAATATGATGAACGCTTTGGAGAGGCACTTTTTACCAATAACGGTATGAGCGGTCCAATAATCCTTGACTTAAGCAAAAAAACAGGGAAACTGCTTCCCAAAGGCAGGGTTCAGCTTTTCATCGACTTCAAACCCGCTCTTGATTTTGAAAAACTTGACAAGCGCCTCATCAGAGAATTTGAAAAACACAGTAAAAAAAGTGTTAAAAACATTCTTCCTAATCTTCTTCCTAAAAGCTTAATCCCCATAATATTAAGTTTAAGTGAGGTTGACCCGAATAGTAAAGCTTCCATGACTACTAAAAGCGAAAGAAAAAAACTCCTGAAACTGTTAAAAGGGTTACCGCTCACTGTTACCGGTCTGGTCGGTTTTAATAAATCAATCATCACCTCCGGCGGAGTAAGTCTAAAAGAAATTGACCCTAAAACTATGCGCTCCAAAATAATAAATAACCTTTCCTTCGCCGGAGAAATACTGGACCTGGACGGCCCCACCGGCGGTTACAATCTGCAGGTCTGCTGGACAACAGGATATATCGCAGGAGTAAATGCAAATAAAACTCAATAATTTGGTGTATACAAAAGACATCACAGTGAAAATATACTTGCATTGTATATAATTTTATTATATTTTAATCTCTTTTTCGCATATAAGAAATAAGGGCATTTGTCCTAGCTGGTCATCTGTCCCTGTTTTTCCATCATATAATCAATATCTTTTTGAAAATTAGAATCATTTTCAATTTCATATTTTTCAATATTTTCTATAACGTAGCCTCTATTTTTATATAC
>JAIPJT010000038.1 GCA_021733985.1 Victivallales bacterium
TATCCTCTTTAATTCAGTCAGTTCTGAAGTTGATAGATTTATTGCTAAAGCTTTACGCATTGTATACTCCATTATTCTTTTTGAATAATATAGCACAACTGCTTTATATTACTATCTATTTTAGTTACATTACACTAGCCCTCAACTGCTGATTATTAGCTCTCAGCTGCTGGTCCGCAGCCTGCAGTTGCTGCCCTGACGCTTTCAGTTCCTGTTCAGTATTAGACAGCTGCTGATTTGAAGCTTTTAACTGCTGATTTGAGGTTAAAAGGTTTTGTTCGTAACTCTTTAAGCTGTCAATTAAATTTATACCTCTGTATGCAAAACCGATCACTCGGGTTAAGTTCTCAAAAAACTCAATAAAAGCTGTATCAAAGCAATTGGTTCTTCTGTCATTGAACTGAAGGAGCCCGATTATTTTTTCACGGGTTTTCACCGGTATCAATGCTACTGATTCATACCCGGCTTTATTGCAGTAATTCCTTGAAAATGCCAATCGTTCTTTATCAGAAATTTCAGCAAACAGTCTGCTTGTATTATTGGAGTGGAAAGAACCGTGTTTAGTAAAATAGGAGCGTGAACTGTCTGTTCTCCTTGAAATAACATTCCCGCACATGCATTCAAGGTATACATTTCCGTTAGAATCCCGAAGGGTTTTCCCGTTTTCATCCCTGGCACAAAGGCATTTTTCAGTTTTGATGAATTCAGCGGGAAACCCGAAACTGCAGAAATATGGGAAATCTTCGCCTTCCGGAAGACGAATTGCAACAGCTTCAATTTCTGTAAATGTATGTATTTTTTTTAAAATTAATCTGATCAGGTCTAAAGTAAGTGTATTGCTGTTTAATAAAGCAATTATTTGCAGCAAAAGTTCCTGGTATTCAATATTAAATTTGCTTTTACCGCTGCTTTTATCTTCCGTTTCTTCTTTCATTGTGATTTAAACTCCATAATAATCTATTTTCCCCTCCGGCTTCTGAATAATAGACCTCAGCTTTTTTGAGATTGATGATAACGCTTCGTCTAACTGATCCGCCCAATACAGAAGCAGTTTCAGGTAAATTGTTTTCTTTTATTATTTTTTTGACAGATTTAATGTTAAGTTCACAAATTGTATCATCCGGTTTCTCAAGAACATTCCCTCCGCCTATTAAAAACAGCCTTATATTATCTTTATCTACTTTCAATTTGCTTATTATTTTTGTTATCCTGTCGAAAGCATCCTCGGCATATCTAAAATCTTTTTGTTTCTTAAATGATTTTCCCGGAAACATAATATGGGTTAAGATGCCTTCTGTTTCAGCTTTGAGAAAAATGACCGCAACAGCAATGCAGGAGCCAATGGCAGTTGTCTTCAATATCGATTTGCCGGATCCTGTTTTTAATTCTCCTGTATGGACTTCTATGATGTTATCTTTGTTTGAGTCAAACATTTTTAAAACAACGAATTTAAAGAATAAGTTTATTCAGTATTCGATCCTGTCTCTGCCGTTTTGTTTAGCCCGGTAGAGCTTTTTATCTGTTTTGAGAACTATTTGATTTAAAGAACAGTTACCGTCAAACTCAAATATTCCCGCACTTACTGTAATTTTTGTTTCTTTGGAAAAATCAAATGACAGTTCTTTTATTTTTAATCGAGATCTTTCTATGACATTGACAGCACTGCTAAGTGCTGTGTTTTCCAGGATCAAAGCAAATTCGTCTCCGCCGAGCCTGGTAACTATATCGGATTTTCGCTGATTACGACTTAATAATTCTGCTATTTCACACAGAACTTTATCGCCGCTCAGGTGGCCGTAATTATCATTTATCTTTTTATTAAGAAAATCCAGGTCAATGATTGTCAGGCAGAAAGGGGTTGAAAATCTGTCATATTTATATATGGAGCGTTCCAGCTGTTCGTAAAAAAAACGTCTGTTATATACGCCGGTAAGTTCGTCTGTAACTGTCAAACTTTTCAGTTTTTTATTGTATTTAGAGAGTTTACTCAATGCTTTTTTTAAAGTCTGCTCGGTCCGTTTCAGTTTTAGAACATTTTTTACGCGTACTAAAAGTTCATTTTTATCAAAAGGTTTTTCCAGATAGTCAACAGCGCCTAACTTAAATGACTCGGACAGTGAGCTATCATTAATACCGGTTAAAACTATCACATATATGCAGGGAAAATTATCTCTAATTTTCTTAATCAGAGTGTAGCCGTCCATTTCAGGCATACTGAGGTCGGTAATTACAATGTCGGGAAGTTTGTTTTGTTCGTGACAGTTTTTCAAAAAACTTAATGCTTTTTTGCCGTTTACTGAAATATCTACAATATGTTTTTCCTTATCGAGAAGAAGTTTTATATATCCTGCCATACCGACATTGTCTTCAACAATAAGGAACTTTCCGGGAAACATGGTTCACCTCGTGATAAGGAACAAAAAGTAAATATAATTTTAAAATTTAATAAAAAGTAAAAGGCACTTAGCTTTTGTTTATTTTATCAATTGTTTCAATGAGTTTTTTAACTTCAAAAGGTTTTTCAAAGACAGCATCGGCTCCATGTTCCAGGGCTCTTTCTAATAAATCTTTTCCCCGCCCAAGAGAATTCAAACCGGATATAGCAATGATTACAATTTCGGAGCTGAATTCTTCTTTTAGTTCATGCATTGCCTGTATTCCGTCTTTATTTGGAAGAAGCAGGTCCATGATTACTAAATCAGTTTTCCTCTGAAAACATTTATTGCACCCTGATACCCCATCTTCAGCAGTAACTACATTGTATCCCTCATTTTCAAGGGAAACCTGCAACATCCGTGCAAATGCCACATCATCTTCTACAATGAGTATATTCCTGATTCCCATATTTAAAACTCCATATAGTAAATTTTAACCAATCAAGACGTTCAGAGCCAATTACTAATTATAGTTGGCGGGAACACTGTTTTCAACTTATTCTATAGGAATTTTATAATAATTAACGTTGACCTTCGTTGCAGGGAGATCAACGCTAATCGGATTTATCTAAGCAGATCTTCCGGTTTTTTCCCGTCGATATCTATTACCTCGATATTATTGGCAAAATCGAGAAGCAGTTCAATTTTACCGCTTTGATCACATCCGATAATATAGGGTTCTTCTTTTGAACCGTAATTACTGTGTCTTACGCCTGCACCTATGACGGCATATTTATTATTATCTTTTTTTACTGTTACAGCCATATTATTTTCCTCCATATATAGTTCAACATTCCAACGCCGCAACGTTGAAATGTTGAGTTAAAACTTTTTATACTCGAAAATGGCGTGTAGCGTCTACAGCTTTATCCCATTTTTCAATCATCTGCTTACGTTTAATAATTTCCTGTTTCGGTTTAAATGTATTTTTAATTCTCCAGTTATTTTTTATAGTTTCCTTACTGTCCCAGTAACCCGAGTGCAGCCCTGCTAAGTAAGCAGCTCCGAGAGCAGTTGTTTCGGGCAGTTCCGACTGAATGACCGGAATTCCGAGAATATCGGACTGGAATTGCATGAGAAATTTGTTTTTAGAGGCACCGCCGTCGACTTTCAGTGATGAAATCCTTTTCCCGAAATCCTGCTGAAGGGCCTCTATCAGGTCGCGGGAGAGGTAGGCTATACTTTCAAGTGCGGCACGAACAATATGTGCATCTGAAGAACCTCTTGTAAGACCGAAGATTGCTCCCCGAGCTCTGGAATCCCAGTATGGTGCTCCGAGGCCGACAAATGCGGGAACGAGATAAACGCCTCCGGTGTTTTCTACAGACAAGGCCATTTTTTCTGTTTCTTCAGCATCTTCAATCATATGAAGCTGGTCTCTTACCCATTGAATAACCGCACCACCGATAAAAACTGAACCTTCGAGTGCATATTCAATACCATCTCCAATATCCCATGCCACGGTTGTAAGCAGTTTATCCTGTGAAATTACAGGCTTTTTACCGATGTTGATCAGAGCAAAGCAGCCTGTTCCGTAAGTATTTTTAGCATCTCCTACATTGTAACATGCCTGGCCGAAAAGTGAGGCCTGCTGGTCCCCGGCAATCCCGCAGATTGGAATTTCTTCTCCGAAGAATTCTTTTTTAATATGACCGAAATGTCCGCATGTAGGTTTAATTTCAGGGAGAACGTTTCTCGGAACATTCAGTATGTCGAGCAGTTCATCATCCCAGTCACCGGTATGTAAATTAAAAAGAAGTGTACGGCAAGCATTAGTTGGTTCAGTATAATGGTTACCCGTAAGATTATAGAGAAGCCAGGAGTCTATTGTACCGAAACAGATTTCACCTTTTTCTGCACGCTCATTGAGGCCCGGCACATTGTCAAGCATCCATTTTACTTTTGTCCCCGAGAAGTATGCATCAAGCAGAAGGCCGGTTTTTTCTCTTATTAAATTTTTAACTCCTGTTTCCTCAATTGCAGAGCACATATCAGCTGTCCTTCTGCATTGCCAGACTATAGCGTTATATACGGGTTTGCCGGTTGCCCTTTCCCACATTACAACAGTTTCTCTCTGATTAGTAATTCCCACAGAAGCGATTTGTTCAGGTGAAATATTATTTTTTTTAAGTACGTCCCGGGCGACTTTAATCTGGCTGTCAAGTATTTCCATTGCATCATGTTCAACCCAGCCTGGATGCGGGAAAAACTGTTTGAATTCCTGCTGTTCTGTCGCAATAATTTGACCTGAATGATTAAAGATTATTGCTCTTGAACTTGTAGTACCCTGGTCTAGGGCCATTATAAATCTTTCCATTTTGACTTCCCCTTTTGTTATATATATAATTATTAATTAGAGTTATAAGTGATGCCAGTTGCAGGATATGACTTTGTAAAGCACTGCTCCGAGTACACCTCCTATTATCGGTCCGATTACGGGAACCCATGCATACTGCCAGTCAGAACCTCTTTTGCCCGGAATCGGCAGAATTGTATGCATCATTCTTGGAATTAAGTCCCTGGCGGGATTTATGGCATAACCGGTGGGGCCTCCCAGCGACAAACCGATAGCAAAAATCAGCAACCCGATTGCGATCGGGCCTACACCGCCGGAAAGACCGTTATTCTGGTTTGAAATTCCGAGTATTCCAAAAAGAAGAACAGCTGTGCCGATTATTTCAGTAAGAAAGTTGTATTTAAATTTTCTTATTGCGGGCATTGTACAGAAAACAGACAGCTTAAGATCCGGGTCTTCTGTGCCTTTCCAGTGGGCTTTATAAGTTAAATAGACTAAATAAGCTCCGACAGCTGCTCCAAAACACTGGCCAAATATATATGGAACAGCGCTGATTATAGATAGGTCTCCAATTGCAACCATAGCAATTGTAACTGCGGGGTTTATGTGGGCTCCGCTAACCCAGCCGGTAATATAAACACCCATAGCAACAGCTAACCCCCAGCCGGTTGTAATAACTATCCAGCCGGAATTTTCCCCCTTAGAGTTTTTCAGAAGAACATTAGCTACAGCACCGTCACCGAGTAGAACCAAAACCATTGTTCCGATAAACTCGGCAGAAAAACTAGTTTCCATACTCTGCTCCTTTTTGTATTATTTAAAACAATTCTCTTGAGAACCCCCGCCCGTCGAGTTGAAAAACTGTAAATATAAGACAGTATGCAAATTCTGTTATTATATTATCAGTTATTACCGCTTAATTTAGATGTTGAAATACACTTCAAATTTGATTATAACTGCTTTTTCAGTTTCTGCTATATTTCTGAATAATATTGTAGAAATTTTATTCACTTTTAATTTCATATATATTCAGGCGTGAAAAAATAAGCATTAAGATGTAAAATATTTAATAGTAGACAAAAAAGGAACAATTGTAGGTATACTTAAAAGACATGGTAGCCTATAAAACCTAAAGAAAGGGGCGGTTACATGAAATATAGAAAAGAAAAATTAGCAAATCTGTTTGATGATCCACTACTTTTGCAGTTTAAAGCAAAAATTGAAAACAGACAAAAGCAGGCTGAAAAAACGGAAAAAAGATTAACCGGTGACGATCTCTCGTTAAAAGAATTTGCAAATGCACATGAGTATTTCGGGCTTCATATCTCTGATAATGAGTGGGTTTTCAGGGAATGGGCGCCTAATGCTACAGATATGTATCTGGTAGGTGACTTTTCCGAATGGAAAGAATGCGAACAGTTCAGAATAGAGAAAATTGACCCTCAAAAGGGAATATGGGAAACGAAAATACCAATAGAAAAAATGGAACATAAACAGCTTTATAAGCTGCATATTTACTGGGATGGCGGAAGCGGCGAGAGGATCCCGGCATATGCAAGAAGAGTTGTACAGAATGATGAAACCAAGATTTTCTCTGCACAGATATGGGAGCCTGATAACAAATATATATGGTCGAACCCGGATTTTAAGCCTACAGATGAACCGCCGATAATTTATGAAAGTCATATCGGGATGGCACAGGAGGAAGAAGGTGTCGGAACTTATGAAGAGTTCAGGAAAAATGTACTTCCCAGAATTATAGATTCAGGATACAATACTGTTCAGATCATGGCTTTGATGGAACACCCCTATTACGGAAGCTTCGGTTATCATGTATCAAGTTTTTTTGCCGCTTCTTCAAGGTTCGGCACTCCAGAGGAGCTGAAAGCTCTGATAGATGAAGCTCATGAAAACGGAGTGAACGTTATTATGGATCTAATTCATTCTCATGCAGTTAAAAACGAGAACGAAGGATTGGCCAGATTCGACGGGACTGAATATCAGTATTTTCATGCAGGTGAAAGAGGAATACATTCCGCGTGGGATTCAAGATGCTTTAATTATGGAAAAACCGAAGTAATGCATTTTCTGCTATCAAACTGCAAATACTGGCTGGATGAGTTTAAAATTGACGGTTTCCGGTTTGACGGTATTACCAGCATGCTTTACTATGATCATGGACTCGGAACAGATTTTATGGGCTATGACCACTATTTTGATGAAAGTGTGGATGAAGACGCCCTTACATATCTTACTCTTGCAAACAAATTGATACATGAAGTAAAGCAGAATGCAATTACTGTTGCTGAAGATGTAAGCGGAATGCCCGGTCTTGGTGCACCCCGGAAAGATGGAGGAATAGGATTTGATTTCAGACTGGCCCTCGGTGTTCCGGATTTCTGGTTTGAACTTGTAAAAAATATTCCTGATGAAAACTGGTTCATGGATCATATGTTTTACGAGTTAACCAACCGGAGACAGGACGAAAAAACAATAAGCTACGTGGAGTGTCATGACCAGGCCATAGTCGGCAGCAAAACTATGGCTTTCGAACTTATGGATGCAAGTATGTACAGTTCAATGAACAACGAAAGCGAAGACATTGTTGTTGACAGAGGAATAGCACTGCATAAAATGATGCGCCTGATTACTATTTCGACAGCCGGCGGAGGTTATCTTAATTTCATGGGGAATGAGTTCGGCCATCCCGAATGGATAGATTTTCCCAGAGAGGGAAACAACTGGTCTTACCAATATGCAAGAAGGCAGTGGAGTTTAAGGGATAACGGTTCCCTGAGATATAAAGGGCTTGGAGACTTTGACAGAGATATGGTCAGAACTATAAGGAAATACGATGTAATCGAACAGAAAATAAATAAACTTTATGCGCATAATGATAATCAGATCCTCGTTTATAAAAGGGGAGTCCTGGTATTTGTATTTAATTTTAATCCGAAAGATTCTTTTACGGATTATTTTGTTACTGTACCGCAAGGCGATTATAACCTTATCCTCGATTCAGACAAAACGGAATATGGCGGACAAGGCAGAATTCAGCAGGATCAGTTTATTAAAAGCTGTTTAGAAATGGAAAAGGATGGTATAAAACTTTATATACCGAGCAGAACAGCTATGATTTTAAGGAAAAACTAAAAATAAATTGATATGGAACAAAAAATCTGGAAAATTTCAGAAGTAAATCATGCTGTCAAACAGGTTATTGAAGGAGCACTGGGCCCTTTCTGGATGGAAGGTGAGATTGGAAGACTGACAGTACATCGTTCGGGTCATGTATATCTCGATCTCAAAGACGAAAGGACACAACTCAAAGCGGTATTCTGGAGAGGTGCCAATAAGGTTAGAAAACTGGAGCTTAAAACCGGAGATAAAGTTGAAGTATTCGGGCGTCTTACAGTTTATGAAGTCAGGGGAGAATACCAGTTCAGTATTCAGACATTAAGAACACTCGGACTTGGCGTCTTACAGAAAAAGTTTGAAGAGATAAAAAAGAAGCTCGAACTTGAAGGACTTTTTGATAAGTCAAGGAAAAAAAATATTCCGGCACTCCCAAAGGTCATTGGTGTTGTCACTTCTCCGACAGGCGCGGCTTTGCAGGATTTTCTGAATGTAATAAACAGGAGGTTCCCCAATATATGGGTTAAAATTTATCCCGCTGCGGTTCAGGGTAAAGGGACTGAGAAAGAAGTTGCCGCCGGAATTGAATATTTTAATAAAAAATGTCCTGTGGATGTAATAGTCGTAACACGCGGCGGCGGGAGTATTGAGGATCTATGGGGTTTTAATGATGAATTTCTTGCCAGAACAATCGCGGCTTCAGATATACCGGTTATAAGTGCTGTAGGACATGAAATAGATTTTACTATTGCCGATTTTGTCTCCGACCTCCGGGTCCCGACTCCGTCGTCCGCCGCAGAGCTTGTTGTCGGATGCCAGGAGGAGCTGAAGCGTCAGGTAAATGACTTAACAAAACATTTGACTTCCACGCTTCTGCTGTACTTTGAAAAAATTAAAAGAAAATATGAATCACTTGCGAATTCATATGTTTTTCAGGACCCGCTCCGTATTATTTACGAAAAACAGCAGTATGTAGATGAATGCGTCCAGAAAATCGAACACAGAGCCGCAATTAAAACAGAACGAATAAAAAGCCGACTCCAGTCTGCAGATGCAAAACTTCATGCGCTAAGCCCGAAAGCTGTATTAAACAGAGGATTTTCAATATTGAAAGTGCGAGGAACCGGTGAAATTATTGTTTCGCCGGATATCAAAAGCGGTACAGCAGTAAACGCTGTTCTAAAAAAAGGTAATCTTGACCTGCTGGTGGAATAGATAGGAAAAATTAATATGCTGAAGAATTATTTAAGTATAAACAGAGAAGTTCGGGAGGAACTTGAAAAAAAGGGTGCTGTTGTTGCTCTTGAATCGACAATTATTTCGCACGGAATGCCCTATCCGCAAAATGTTGAAACTGCCTTTAAAGTGCAGGAGACTGTCAGGCGCAATAATGCCGTGCCTGCTACTATTGCAATTCTTAACGGTAAACTAAAAGTAGGTTTAAGCCGGGATGAGATTGATTATTTAGGTAAAAAAGGTTTTGAAACAATAAAAACGAGCAGACGTGATATCCCTTATATTGTTTCGGAAAAACTTGACGGAGCTACAACAGTAGCAGCTACAATGATTATATCGGAAATGGCAGGAATAAAAGTTTTTGCCACCGGTGGTATAGGAGGAGTACACAGAGGGGGGCAGAACTCTTTTGATATATCTGCGGATCTGCAGGAGTTAGCTAAAACTAATGTTGCAGTAGTGTGTGCAGGACCCAAATCTATTCTGGATATCGGATTGACTCTTGAATATTTAGAAACAAACGGGGTTCCTGTACTGGGTTATAGGACTAATGAGCTGCCGGCTTTCTACACACGCAAAAGCGGTTATGAAGTGGATTATGAACTGGATTCTTCAGAAAAAATAGCTGATTTTTTAAGAACCAAGTTTAACTTGAGGCTTGCAGGAGGAGTAGTGGTAGCTAATCCGGTACCGAAAGAATTTCAAATGGACCGTAAAGTAATAACTGAAGCGATAAATCAAGCTGTACAGGAGGCAGAACAGAAAGGGGTTAAAGGCAGAGACAGTACGCCTTTTCTGCTTGATAAAGTTAAACAGGTTACCGGAGGGGAAAGTCTTAAGACTAATATACAGCTCGTATTTAATAATGGAGAGCTTGCCGCTAAGATAGCTTCAAAACTGTAAGCTGTTTTTTATTTAAAGAAATTATCCCAAATTATGCGTTTTATTTCCTTGCAGCTACAGCACACTGCGTAATTGCATAATCCGGGATTATGATATTATTCCGTAGATTATATTTCGGACGCTTTATAATGTTTATCAAAAAAACTGTTTATTATTTTTAAATTTGATGTAAAATAAAATCAGAGTAAGAGTGAACAAAAACTAAGAAAGGAAAGAACTATGAAAAAAACAGTTTTGACAGCGCTGTGTTTTTTTCTGATTGCCACAGTGGTTTATGCAGATTTTGACGGCCCGGGAAGCAAGGCGGTAGATACTACTGTAGCGGCGGTAAAAGACGCTCCGGATGATGCTTCTGTTCAACTAACCGGAAAAATATTAAAAAAAATTAAGGATGAAAAATACCTTTTTAGAGATCCCACCGGTGCCATTGTCGTTGAGATAAATGACGATGTCTGGAAAGGAGCAGTTGTTACACCTGAGATGAAAGTAAAATTATACGGTGAAGTTGATAATGAAATTATGGAAGCTACAACTGTAGAAGTAGAGTGGATTCAGGTCATTAACAAAAAAGATGAAAAAAATAAATCTTCTGAATAAAGTTAAACAAACCGTTTTAAACCAAAATACTCGAGATATATTATTTTATATAAATAGGTTATTTTGTTTACAGTAAGCTGATTATATAATCCAAAGACGGTCCCTCCCCTGTCTTGTAATTTTTATTTAACGGAAAAAAATGGAAATAAAACCTAAAAGTAAATTCCTGACTTTGTATTTTTTATGTTTTCTGCTACTTACTTCATGTACAGAAAAAAAGAAGATAAAACATGAAATTCTGAGACCGGTGCATGTCTCTGAAGCTATAAAAATGACTGTACCGGTTTATGTAAGTTCTTTTGGTTATTTGACGGCTGAACAAAGTGTTGATATTAAATCTCAGGTAACCGGAAGAATACTGGAATGTCATTTTAAACAGGGTGAACAGGTAAAAAAAGGGGAGTTGCTATTTACTATTGATCCAAGTCTTTACAAAGCTGCTTTAAGTAAGGCTGAAGCTAATTTAAAAAAAGATATGGCCGACTTGAAAATGAAAAAAATGATCGTCGATAAAGATCAGGGCCTGGTTCAGCACGGGGCTGTTTCCATACAGGATTATCGTCAGTATGAAACCGACCTCGAAAAAGTTATTGCCAGTATTAAGTATGATCAGTCTATAGTGGAAAATTGCAGAATTAAGCTTCAATACTGCAAAATTAAATCGCCTATAAGCGGAGTTGCAGGTGTAAGAAAAGTCGATCCGGGAAATATTGTAACTGCAAATTCAGGGCCTACCCTTGTAAATATTAAAACAGTCGATCCTCTGTACCTTGATTTTACCATACCTGAGAAAAATCTTTTAAGATTGAAAAATTCAATGAAAAAAAGAAAACTTAAAGTTCTTCTTTTTGTCGATGAATTCGGAATAGAAAAATCAATACAGGGAAAAGTTTACACAGGAACGCTTAAGTTTTTTGGTAACTCGATTGATCATGAAACAGCGACAATTTTTTTAAGAGCTGTAATACCTAATAAAAAGAATGAACTGTGGCCGGGTCAGTTTGTCAGACTTTTCCTTATTCTTGATGATATCAAAGATGCTGTACTCGTACCTTATCAATCTGTTAACCGAGGTTTGAAAGGAAACTATCTTTTCAAAATAAATAAAAGTAACAGAGCTGAACTGGTATATGTAAAAGTCGGGCAGAAAATGGAAAGCTATATTGTCATTTATGATAAAGATATTAAACCCGGCGATAAAATTGTCACTGTTGGACAGATGGGGCTTGCGCCGGATGTGAAAGTTAAGATTGTGGAAGAAGACAGTTTCCCTAAGCCTGATTTTACAGAGGCCAGGAATGCAGCTTACTCAAAAATAGAAAAGGTAAGTAAAAAAATACCGAAAAAGGACTTTATAAATAAAAAAATCCTTAAAAACAAAAATATACCGGCTAATCAAAAACAACTCTCAAAATAAACAGTTATGAATATATCAAAAATTTTTATTTATAAACCCGTGATGACGGTATTAATATTTATAACAGTATTTGTTTTTGGTTTGATAGCATACTTCCAGATGCCTATAAGCGAACTGCCCGTTGTTGATACTCCTGTAATTACAATTTCAGCCAGCCTTCCCGGAGCAGATCCGGAAACAATGGCATCCGCTGTAGCTTCCCCGCTGGAGAATGAGTGCATGGAAATACCCGGCGTAAAAAGCATCATATCAAACAGTAAAGAGGGATCGACACAGCTGATTTTAACTTTTGAACTAAACAAAAATGTAGATATGGCCGCACCTGATGTTCAGGCTGCAATTTCAAGGGCACAGGGTAATTTACCACAGCTTCCGGAACCTCCCCAGTATTCAAAAGACAATCCTTCCGATGCGCCGATTTTATATATTGTAGTATCTTCTGATACTTTGAATCCCGGCCAAATCTACGATATAGCACATAAAAGAATCGCACAGAGGATAAGTATGATTGAGGGTGTTTCTAAAGTGGACTGTTACGGAGCAAAAAGAGCGGTCCGGATTCAGGTTGACCCCGTTAAATCAGCTGCATTTGGACTGGGAATGAATCGGATAGCTCAAAGGCTCAGGAACAGTACTCCGATGATACCGGGTGGCAGTATTAACGGTACTTATAAAGCATTTTCAATCAATCCTAAAGGGCAGCTGACACAAGCTAAGGAATACAAAGACCTGATAGTTGAATATGAAAAAAACGCACCTTTGAGAATATCTAATATAGGGAAAGCTGTTGATTCTACCAGCAATGATGTATGTAATGTTATTTTTTGCAGGAACGGTCATAAATTAGTAAAAATGCCTGTATTGCTTATGGTACATCGCAGGGCCGGGACAAATACAGTGAAACTGAGTTCGAGAATAAAAAAATTAATTTCTGCTTTAAAGAAGGAAATTCCGGGTTCTGCCAAAATACAGATACTTTATGACAGGTCAATTACGATTATTGATTCTATAAATGATGTAAAATTCACTCTGTTTCTCGCATTTATTCTCGTTGTACTGGTTATTTATGTCTTTCTCGGTCGTACTTCGGATACAATAATACCGGCTATAGCGCTTCCTCTTTCTGTACTTGGAACTTTTCTGATAATAAAGCCTCTCGGTTTCAGTCTGGATAACCTTTCACTGCTGGCGCTTACTCTTTCAGTTGGTTTTGTAGTGGATGATGCCATTGTGGTCCTGGAAAATTCAGTGAGGCTGGTTGAGCATGGAAATTCCCCCTTTGATGCCGCTTTAAAAAGCGCGAAAGAAATTACCGGCACTGTTATAACAATGGATATGGCTCTTATTACAGTTTTTATTCCGCTTGCTTTGATGGGGGGAACTGTAGGCCGTACATTCAGAGAATTTGCATTGACCGTAATAATATCGGTAACTTGTTCAGGCATTGTTTCATTATCACTGTCGCCTATGATGTGTGCGAGAATGATCAAACCTGAATATGGTAAAAAAAATCAAAACTTCATTCAGAAGTTTAACTGCTTTATTACCGGTACTTTAATAGAGGGGTACCGCAGGATTCTCTATAAAACTCTGCAGCATAAATATATTTCTCTGCTGATGTGGCTTGTTTGTATTATTGGAACGGTCTTTTTTTATATAACTGTACCAAAAGGATTTTTACCTGTCGGTGACAGCGGTGTTATAAGCGGTGGAATGCTTGCGCCCCTTGGTACGCCGACAGCAATGATGAAAAAATTTCAAAATTCTGTAAACGAAGTTTTAGAAAAAGATGAAAACATAAAGCATTTTCTGACTGCTACCGGTTTAAGTCCCGGAGCTGACCAGTCAACCGGGTTTACTGTAATGATGCTCAAAGATAAAAATAAGCGAAAACCTATACAGCAGGTTGTTAATCAACTGAGAAAAAAGCTTATGATGCTCAGTTACCCCCTAGGATTTACTTTTATTAATCCTGAACCAGTACTGAAAATAAGTACCGGCGGTACAAATACGGCTTCAGGAGCAAAGTATTCCTATACTATAACCGGTCAGAATAGAGATAAAGTATATCAGGCTTCAGATTTGTTAAAAAAGAAAATACAGAAAATGCCGGAGTTTATCGGAGTACAGAGCAGTGTCAAACTGGCTATGCCTCAGATTGAACTGTATATAGATAGAGAGAGGGCTTCAACCTGCGGGATTACGGCAAAGGACATTGAAAATACTCTGGCTTATTCATTTGCTCAGGGAAAGGTTGTTCAGTTTACTACGGATGTGGACCAGTATGATGTGATACTTGAACTTACTAAGCAGAACCAGGTTAAGCCTTCAGATTTGGAAAAGATTTATATTGAATCTTCAATAACCGGAAAGCTTGTCCCGCTGAAATCTATTGCCTACTGGAAGGAGGTACTTGCTCCACAGAAAATAATACATACTAATCAGATGGAATCAGCAACACTTTCTTTTAATATCAGAGAGGGGGTGCCGATAGGCTCCGCGACAGAAAAACTTGAAGCAGCTGCAAAAAATATATTACCGCCCGGCGTTAGCGGCAATTTTGAAGGAGAAGCAAAGGAATTTCAAAAATCGATATATTCGCTTACCGTTTTAATTATAGTAGCTGTTTTCCTGATGTATGTTATTCTGGGTATTTTATATGAAAGTTATATACATCCGGTTACCGTATTAACCACTCTGCCGGTGGCCGCTTTCGGAGGTTTGGGTACACTGCTTATTTTTAATTCTGAACTGAATCTTTATGCTTATGTCGGCTTTTTTATGCTGCTGGGTATTATTGCTAAAAATGGAATTATGATGGTAGACTTTGCAAAACAAAACCTCGAAAAGGGTGAAAGCGGTTTTAACTCTATATATGATGCGTGTCTGGTAAGATTCAGACCGATTCTTATGACCGGTCTGGCCGCCATTATGGGAGCGCTCCCAATAGCTGTCGGAATAGGTGCTGACGGTGAATCAAGGCGTTCGTTAGGGCTGGTTATAGTGGGAGGATTGATATTCGCGCAGGTAATTACTCTTTTTGTCACCCCCGGGATTTACTTATATATGGAAGCTTTTCAGGAAAAATACCTTGATAAATTTGAACTAACCCGCTCAGAGGCCGCCCGCAGGAAAAAAGGCTGATTTATCCCGAATTTCGGATGTAAAATTTAGAATAAACCTATTTTAATCCCGGGATAAGTGCAATTACGAAGTGTGCTGTAGCTGCAAGGCAACAAAGTCAGCTGAAAATATATAAATAAGTTACTTAAAACGTTTGTGTAGTCCCAATGCATAATTGGGGTTTATATTTTTTCTTCAATAACCGAAACAATTTTTTCAGCTGCATCGTCAATATGCAGTTTCTGAAAACTTTGATAATAATTATCATTCAGCGGTTCTTTCTGTAAAAAACCGGAAATTATATTTTTGACTGTTTCAGGGTTACAGTTAATGTTTAAAAGAATTTTTGAGCTGCAGTTATACTGAAGAAAGAATTCCGCATTACTGTTTTGGTGAAGGCCGGCAGCTGTAGGCAGCGGAATCAGTAGTGCAGGTTTATTAAAAAACATAAGTTCTGCTATTGTACTGCCTCCACTTCTTGAAATGATCAGATCGGCAGCCGAATAAAGAATATGCATTTCACTGAATGACTTTAGTGTCAAAGCCTGATTTGATAAGCCGGTATAGGGGGTTGTGCTACAGTTCTGTCCGAAAAGATGGATTATCTGTATATTTTCGCTGTTTAATTTTTTCAAAGCCATCGGCAGTATCCTATTAATAGTAGCTGCCCCCTGACTTCCGCCGAAAATCAAAACAGTTTTTTTTTCAGGTTTAAAATTTTTATTGAACAGTTTATTTATTTGATATACGGCATCTGTTTTAGATAATTTACCATTAATTAATTCAGGCCTTACAGGCATTCCTGTATACTCATAACAGCTTCTTAAGGATGATTTATTTATTGCTGGAAATGCTGACATTGTAACTTTTGCCCATCTGGAAAGAAAAAGGTTTGCTTTTCCCGTTTTAGCATTACCATCATGCAAAAATAGTGGTATCTTGAGGGAGGCTGCAGCCAGCCCGGCCGGTAATGAAGTGAAACTTCCCATCCCTAATACCGCATCCGGTTTAATATATTTAAGCCTTTTTCTGCCATCAATAAAACCTTTAGTAAGAATTAGCAGAAACCTTAAAAGCTTAATTGGATTTTTTGAAAGTTTTGCGGAATTTACAGTAATAACTTCAATATCAAATTTTTCAGCAGTCTCTGTCTGAACTTTCACTTTATCCAGATGGCCACCAAGGAAAAGGAATACTTTTCCACCGGAATTCTGAAGTTTTCGTGCAATTGTGAGTCCGGGATAAAAATGTCCTCCGGTTCCTCCACATAGAATTACAAGTGTTTTTAATTTTCTATTATACATGTGTTTTACTTGTTTTTGTACGATTTTTTTTATCCGGAGCTATATTTTTCTTACTTTCCGCTTTACTTTTACTTCCCTTATAATTCGAAATACTTAATAAAAAACCAACTCCGATCAGGCACATTATCATATTGCTTCCGCCGTAGCTTATAAAGGGTGCCGGCATTCCTTTTGTCGGAAAGGCTCCGCAGACAACACCTATATTTATTATAGCCTGCATTGAGATCATAGACGTTATGCCGAAACCTAACAGCATGCCGTCTTTATCTTTTGCTCTTGTGCTGATAAAAACAGCGAGAATTAAAAAAAGCACATATATCAGTATTAATATAACCATTGCAATATAACCCAGCTCTTCTCCGACAATCGAAAGAATAAAATCTGTGTGGGATTCAGGAAGATAATGTGCTTTCATCCTGCTTTTTGCGAACCCCAAACCTGTCCATGAACCTGACCCCAGCGCCAGGATAGAGAGCCATAGCTGATATCCTGTTGACTGCTGAAATTTCTCCGGATTCATAAAAGAAGTGATCCTGACCCACCGAACTTTGTCGTAATGTTTAAGAATAAAAGGAATACAGGGGAGAAGAAATAGAGGGGGTATGAGCAGTTTAAGTCTAACGCCTGCGGCAAACACCATAAGCCATATAACAGCACAAAGCATAATCGTAGTCCCCAGATCTCTCCCAAGTAATATCAGGCTTACTACTGCACAGCAGACCGCTGCGGGAAATAACAAGCTTTTCATGCTGTAATTGAGCTGCCTCTGATGTTTAGGAAGATAATTTGCCAGAAAAATAATTACAGACATTTTACCGAGTTCGGAAGGCTGAATGTTTCCAAAGCCGCCGGGAAGGCTTATCCACCTGTATGCTCCGTTTATCGGATCTGAAAACAGGGCCGAGACAAGAAGGGAGCAGCTTAATATTATTAATAAATTAGAGTACTTCAGTATCTTTTTATAACCGATCATGTTTATTAAGGCGGCACATATAATACCTATGAGTATCCATAATGACTGTTTTATTAAAAAGGCAGCACCTTTATCGGTTCCTGTTGAAGTAGAGTAAAGCATTACAAGACCGAAAAGAATCAGCCCCATCACTATAAATGCAAGGGTTATCCCGCTTTTCTGCGGCGGAGAAAATTTCTTTTTAACAGTCTTTTCAGTTTTTTGAATATGTGAAAAAGCCGGCAGTCGTTTCATTATTATTAAATTAATTTTAATTAGAGCTTCCACAAAAAAAATAATTTGATAAACCAAAACTTTTTTGTATTCAGCTCGAGTTTTAAGTTTTAACTTGGATTATGCAATATGGGTTTAAGACAGTAAACCTTTTAAAGCGGTACATTCAATTTTAAAGTGTGAACTAAAATTATTTTATAACTGAAGTAACCTTTCTTAAATATAAAATCAGTTTACTGAAATTCCGAAATATCGTTTAATATAATATCAGGCTGATATTTTTGCAGCATTTCCCTCACCTTTTCCTTAGTTATAATTCCGGTCAAAACAAGGGCTGAATCTATTCCTGCGTTTTTAGCTGATAATATATCGGTTTCAGGCCTGTCGCCAAACATTACAGCCTTATCAGCCGGTATCCTGTAATCACTTAATATTTGTTTAATGCCTTCAGGAGAAGGTTTGCCGAAAATTTTTTCAGGCTGCTTGCCGGTAACTGTCGTGACTGAATTGATCATTGTTCCTGCTCCCGGTAAATTTCCATATTCGCTTGGAAAGGAAGGGTCATTGTTTGTCGCATAAAATTTAGCCCCCCTATCTATTAGCTGAGTAGCTGACGCAAGCTTTTCATAAGTAAAATTTCTGTCCATGCCGGCAATAACAAAATCACAATGAACTGAGTTGTCCTTTATAATAACCTTATTTTCCAGTTTTCTGTTTAAAACTGAGATGCCTTTTTTTTCTAAAGTTGAAATGAGTCCCTTTTCCCCTATAACAAAACATGAACATTTATCCCTATATGTTTCGGCAAGGAAACCTGCAGAAATTGTTGCGCTTGTATAAAACTGTTCTTCAGTGCAGCAAATTCTCATTTCAGATAGCTTTTGTTTATAATCTTCAGTGGTCAAAGTTGAATTATTTGTAAAAAAAGCAATTTTCTTTTTCAGCTTGTAAAATTTTTCTATGGAATTCAGAACATTATCAATGATTTTTGAGCCTTTGTATATGACCCCATCTAAATCAAAGATCAGAAGCTCTTTATTTGATAAAGAAAGTTTTACCATAATTATTTAACACTGAGGCCGGATTTATATTCTTTTACGGCTTTAGGCTCTAAATTGATCAGGCCTGACTGTGAAATGATCTGAAAAAGGAGTACAAAAATAAACAGCAGCATAATCACTGAAGTAAGGACTCTCTGCCAGGCCTTTTTGAATTTGGCATAAGATATAAAGCAGGGCAGAATACCAAATAGAATAACAATACCAATACCTCCAACAATATTTATAGCTTTTAAAAAGACCGACGGATACACGGTTGCTATAATATATGGGGGTAAAAAAGTCACCAGAATATTAACAGTTTTGCTTTTAATTCCAAATACGGAATAGGTTAAATCCACAGAAAAATCAAGGAGCCCCAGGCCGTTTGCAAAATAAGAAGTTATAATTGCCAGCAAGGCAAATCCAAGGGATGCGGCAATAAATATTTTGGACTTTATTATAGAGAAAATCTGTACAGTAATAGGTAGACCTTTAACATAGCTGGCTGCAATGGAATTTTCACCTCCGCTTAGCGGGAGCATTCCCAGTCCTGTTTCCAGCCACAGGGCATTCATAGCAAAACCGACAACCATGCCGACAATCATAGCCGTTGCTATGCTTTTTAAATGCCAGTTCATTTTTTTTGAAATTGTAGGAATAATGTTGTGAAAATGGAAAGAAGTAAGTATTATCGGTAGTGCTGCCGGCAGAAATGCCCAGTCGGTATAAAGCAGCCTGGAAGGCTCAACATTAAACTGTCCTTTCACAACGATGTATATAAAAGCACTCCACAGTAAGATCATTAACAGTACATTGTATTTTCTTATGATTTCTACACCGGTTAAAGTAAGAAATGTCACAAAAAGAAAGAAAAAAGTCTGGATATAAAAAATATTAAGGCTATGAGGAAAAAGACTGCTGATAATTTGGCTGCCACCGGCAATATAAGCTACAAGCAGACCGTAAAGGATGAGCATATTGGTAACAATCGCAATCCACTTTCCAAAATCTTTCAGATATTTTTTATAGAGGCTGGGATAATTAAATGTAACTTCTCTTGTTTCACAAACTTCTTTCCCGATAACATATGCGGTAAAAAACATTGCACTTCCATAGATGACCATACCGATAAGAGAGGGGAACAGACCGTCAAGTCCAGCACTGATAGGTATTCCGAGAATGCCCGCACCTATAAGATTGCCTGAAACTAATAACGCAATTGTGAATATGAGAAAAGATTTTTTTGTCAGCATATAGAATATCCCTTATTTATTTAATAATTAATCTGTATATATGATATTCGATTATTAAAAAAAATAAATAGAAGAAATAAAATGTAATGCTATTTTATTAAACCACGGTTTTAATAGTTTTATCCGCGTTTTTTAAGGTTAAATTTAATTGTCAATTAAGAGTTAAAGCAGGTTAAAAGATGAAAATGTATAAGTTTGAATTTTATGTTCCGGAAACGCATCTTGATACAGTGAAAAAAGAGGTTTTTAAAAGCGGCGGCGGAAAAATAGGCACGTATGACTGCTGCTGCTGGGTAACTGAAGGTATAGGCCAGTTCAGGCCGCTTAAAAATTCTGATCCTTATCTGGGGGAAATGAAGAAAGTAGCAAAAGTTAATGAATTTAAAGTAGAATTTATATGCGCAGAAGAATATCTGGATGATATTATCATAACACTGAAAAATAGCCATCCTTATGAAGTACCCGCATATCAGTTCTGGGAAGTTAATAAAAAATAGAAAGGCCATAATATGCTGTTTGTTCAAAAATTATTTACTGATCCGTCTGCATACTTTATTTGGGTCGTTATGGTGGCTTTTTCTGTTTCGTGCCATGAGGCTTCTCATGCATTAACTGCTTTATGGCAGGGAGATGATACAGCTGCCGCAAACGGCTACCTGACCTTGAACCCATTTAAGCAAATGGGGCCATGGTCGCTGTTCGCTCTCCTCTTTTTAGGAATAGCATGGGGGGCTGTTCCTGTAGATCCTTCTAAGCTTAAAAAAAAATACAGCCATGCGCTGGTTGCATTTGCGGGACCGTTCATGAACTTTCTTTTATTTATAGCCTGTGCTGTTGGTGTATCAGTTGTTTTTATTCAGTCCAATGGTTATATAATGGAAAACAGAGTATTTCAGCTTTTTTTCACCGGAGGAGTTTTAAATATAGTATTGCTGATATTTAACCTCATACCCGTACCCCCCCTTGATGGATGGACAATTTTCACTTTTATCTTTCCGGGTATACATAATGTTAACCAGGAAGTAAGAAACGGAGTACTGATGGGGCTTTTTATTCTCGTGTTTTTTACCTTCGACAAGTTCTTTATGATTGGCACTTACTGTGTAGTTTTCGCTTTAAAACTGATTGTCCCGCTTATAAGTTAATTAGCGTTGATCTTCGTTCGACAAAGTTTTATCCTATTTGAGACAAGTTGGTAGGGCGCGATCTTTCACCGTAATACTCGATAATAGTTAAGTCTAAAAACCTGCCTGCCCTGCGTAGTGCTTAAACGCTACGGAACATGGCGAATTAAACATGAAAAAAATTACAAGAAAAATAATAACATATTTTTTTATAATTATATCACTTCTTTTATTGTTTTTGTTTTTATTCAGTCGAGCAGAAAACCTAATATTATTTCAGCCTACTCATGAAAATTCTGAAAAATTAGCTGACGGCTCAAAATTTACAAAGTGGTATATTGACGGCAAATACTCCGGCTGGAAAAGATTAACAGACAAAGATAGCAGGACATGGCTATATATACACGGCAATGCAGGTCAAGCGATACATCGCCTTTATGCGGAAAATTGTTTTGATGTAAATGACAATATTTTTATTCTGGAATTCCCGGGATACGGAGAACGAAAAGGAATACCTTCAAAAGAAAGCTTTAATAAAGCGGCGCTTGAAGCCTATTGTTATTTAAATGATAAATTCTCAGAGAGTAAAATTTGCATTCTGGGAGTTTCAATAGGCTCCGGACCTGCCTGTTACCTGGCGGAAAAAGATGTCAGCCCCGAAAAAATTGTACTAATTACACCATTTGATAAACTGGCGAATGTAGCAAAGGAAATAATACCATTTCTTCCTGTATCTTTGTTTATGGACAACAAATGGGATAATGTGAATGCAATAAAGACATATAATGGACTAATAGAAATTTACGGGGCTAAAAAAGACCGCGTAATTCCCGTCAAACATGCTGTAAACCTTTCAAAAGCGAACAAAAACACAAAATTGCTTCTTATTCCCTGCGGGCATAATGAATGGCCTTATTTTGTAAAGTTAAAGCGACAGGAAGATTGAACGTTGCAGCATAGCTCTATTGTCAGCAGCAGCCGGCGGTACCCGTTCAGTCAAATGATTTTGTTATATGCCCGCTTTCTTCTTCACTAAATTAAATATCTCATCTAACACCGAACTCGCTTGCCGGTAAAAGTGCGGAGTGATTCACTGATAAAGAGAAGTGATTTAGTTAACTGTTTTTAACTTTTTTAATGCTCTGATTTCATGAGCTTTAATTTGAGCTAACACTTCGTTCGGTAAATTAGTTTTGCTGCATGATAAAGCTATTTCCCTATTTGGAAGTTCCTTTTCGAATAACCATTTTACTCTATCATGATGGAAATCAGAAGTAACCACAACAATAATTTCAGGGTTATATTTTTCAATGATCTGCTTTGAGAGTTTGACATCGGCTATAGTATTTGAACTTTCAGCAAACTCTAAAATTTTTTCTTCTGGTATATTTTCCGAAATTAAATATTTTTTTGTATAGTACGCATGTGGTTTACTTGTTCTGTTAAAATGCTCTCCATAGCCACCTGTCAGCAGTATTTTATAATCTTTATGTAATTTATATTCTTCTATTGCTTTATTACACCTTTCCATTGCAATTGATGAGAGGTTTCCATTGTCGTCATTTGGTGACCCAAGTATTACTATCATTCCATTCATATTTTATTCCTATAGTTAACAAAGGTTTTGTAAATTTGTTTATTTTTTGAGCTTTTTAGGCTCAAAACACTATTTAAGATTTCTATTTCCCTCAGAAAAATGCTTCTCCCCTCATTTTTCTATGTTTTTTGTGCTATAAAATCAAGAGAAGCCTCAATGCCATAAGCTCTCCCCCTGAAACAAAAATTAATATATCAGGGTAAACTTACTATTTAAATGGAAAATATAACATATTTAGTAAACGATGCTGTATTTAGGCGCGCTCGGAGATCGCGCCCTACCGGTTCGTTTCAAATAGGATAGAACTTTGTCGGACGAAGATCAAAGCTAATTAAAAAACAAGGAGACACTCTCCTGAAAACAAATATTTTAAAACTGGTAAAAACTATATATTTTTAAAGCTCTAAGCTTATTATATTGCTTTTAATTATTATATCTGGCATACGAGTGTTTACTTACAACGACCCCGATATATTCCTAATTCTGGTCACTGCCGAGGGTTAATAAGTACACCTTCACCTTACACGGTTTTTTCTCTTACATATATGTGAACATGAGAGGAACTGTCTTTTTTATTGTTTGTTTCGATATATGGGAGAGCTTTAACTAATTTCCCAAGTTTTTCATATCCAAAATTTCTTGAATCAAATTCTGGGATATTTTTTGTTATATATCCTCCAATTCCTGATAAAGGTGCCCAACCATCATCACCAGATATTGCATTAATTGCTTCAGAAATAATACATTTTAGTTCGTTATCTTTAGAAACCTTTTTTTCATCGCCTTTTGTTTGCTTTTCAACTCCAAGATTTTCTGTATATACGAATTTATCACATGCAGCTATAAAAGCTTCAGGTGTTTTCTTTTCTCCGAAACCATAAACAACCAATCCATCTTCTCTAATTCTTGTTGCCAAACGGGTAAAATCACTGTCAGAGGTTACTAAGCAAAATCCATCTAAATGTCCTTCGTGCAAAAGATCCATTGCATCAATTATTAATGATGAATCACTAGAGTTTTTGCCTATTGTATAGCTGAATTGCTGAACTGGTTGAATTGCATGTTTATGTAGTATGTCTTTCCAGCTTTTCAAATGAGTAGTTGTCCAGTCTCCATAAGCTCTCTTCACGCTACATATTCCGAACTTAGTTACTTCAGCTAATAATTTAGCAAAAACAGAGGCTTGGGCATTATCAGCATCAACCAATAATGCTAATTTTTTGTTTTCATTATCAATCATATATTTTCCTTGTGTAACGTTAAAATGCAGCGACCGACCAAAGGGTGATTCGCTGCAATGTATAGTTGGACGAAGTCGCTCTGCGACAGTTTTAAAGTATTTCTACTCCGTTTGAACTTCACCTCTTAAATCCTCCGTATCATACAATCTACTATATTAATGGTTCGATTCTAATACAAATGCAGGAATGAAAAAGGAATTCAGAGAAAAAATGGTAGAAGATCTAAAACTCAGAGAAATGTCAACTGCAACAGTGGATCTTTATGTCCGAATGGTGCGCAAGCTTGAAGAATTTACCGGGAAACGTGCTGATAAAACAACGCAGAAAGAGAAAACAGTAAAGTTAAATCCTTATTTGTTAAACGATTCTATTCAATTTCTCCTATTCTGTTCCAAGCATCTTTGAATTGTTCTGTTTCATATGATTTTGGTTGTAACCAGTACGATACTTTACCTTTTTTCTCTCCACGATGAGCCTTTTCTTTTATTTCATCTGGCAGCAAAATAAATACGTTAGGCGTATTTACTACATCATTAACTATAATCCAATAGTCCCCCATAACTTTCTCTAATGAACTTCCCAATGGCACAGGATTTCTTTTACTCAACGTTTTCACTTGAATACTGATAAATTTTGAGCAATTTCTATTGTATGCAATAATATCAACACCTTTAGCATTGCGTGCAGTAGGCATGACATTCCAACCTAACTTAGATAGCTTATAGCAAATGTAATACATGCCAATATTGCCTGTGATTTGTGTATCTCTTTTCATATATTATTTTTTCTGTTTAACAAATAAGCTTTTGTACAGGCGAATGGGAACAAGCTTTGACTCCTCTATGGAACTTTATCTTTCCTGTTTTTGTAATAAAATCGCCCCAGATATTCGCCTGTTAGGAGAAGCGACCTCGTTATTATTTTTCATCTTCTTTTTTAGCCCTCATAGAGGGCGATATTTTGTAGCCTCGGGCGTAAGCCCGTGGATACAATATAAAATATAATCTAAGCCCCCGCCAGGGTGGCGGTATAATTCAATTCAAGTAATGTTC
>JAIPJT010000039.1 GCA_021733985.1 Victivallales bacterium
TATCGGGAGGTCCATTATGTTAACAGCCTTTATAGTAATTATTATTGCCGTCTGCGTCCTTTATTTTCTGCCGAAAACTTTATATGAAGCGTATATAATTCTTTTTACGCCGATGAATGACCCGCGGCGCCTCAAACTAAACGGGAAAAGGAAAAAAAAGCCGAAATATTACGGAATCGGCAAACGCCTTAAATAGCTAATTTTTACTGCCGTATCAATGACATTGAATTAAGGATTATGCTTTCGGAATCATCTGGCTTCGCATGTAGCTTCGCCTAGACACGTCAGCCGTCGTACAGAAGTTGCTGTACTATGGCCGACACAGAAGGATTGATTTCCTCCACAAAATACAGAATGCGTGGTGGATGGAACCAGTCCCCCGGTGTCTTGGCGTAGCACCTCAGGCATTGTCAAAACATTATTTATATATTTTCTTAGTTTAAGTCATAACAGACACCTATCTTTAATGCAAATAAAATTCTACATTATAAAGAAAAAACTGTTCTATTAATAGTACCAATGTTTACCGGTTGTCTCCGAAATTTAAAAATTTTCAGGCAGTTTATCAAAATTCAATTTATAAAAAATAATTTTGAATATTGTTTTTATCACTATTTTATACTAAAAATATAATAGGTTCCTGATTCAGTGAGCTTTTTGCAGTGCTGCCGTACCGGGGCGAAGAACATCGAAGCCGGTAGATGCGCAGGCATTCAACCGCGTAGTGTAGTCACTACTCAAGTGGTTTATTGTCAAGCATATACGGTGATGCTGAAAGCCCCTTGCAGGTTAATTTATAAAAAATATTCTTTTCACCCAAAAGGTGAAGTATCAAATGTTATATAATTACTTTATTATAAATAAAATAAACCTAATTTTATAAATTATTTGACTGATTCAGGAGGAAGATAAATATCGGTTATAAAAATTACATAAATTCATAAAGGATTATTACAAATGAAAACTGCTTTTAAAATACTGTTCCTTTTTTCATTATCACTAATAACATTTTTAACTTCAGCAGCAGCAGATAGCAACATTGAATTTATCGAACAGAAGGAAAAACAGGATAAAATAAGTACACTGAGCAACTGGGCTATATTTCAAATTGCAATATGCCCCTACGTACCGGGGAATATTATGCATTCAAACGTATGCGGACTTAAAGTCGGTCTACCTATGTCAGACGGCAGAGGATATGTAAACGGTTTAGAGCTAAGCCTCTTGTCCAGTACAACCTCACACATAGCCGGACACCAATTATCCCCTATCGTGAATGCAAACAGAATAATTTACGGTTTCCAGTCAGGTTTAATAAACATGTCATCAAAACGAGCCTTCGGGCTCCAGCTGGCCACAACAAATATAAACGGCGGAGACGGCGCAGGCCTGCAGGTTTCAGCAATAAACTTCTCCAGAGGCTTTTACGGAGGCCTTCAGGCTTCAGCAGCAAATATAACCGGCGGTCCGGTATACGGTCTTCAAATCGGGGCAGTAAACACAGCAGAATCAGTTCAGGGTCTTCAAATTGGAATATTCAATTTAGCAAAAAAATCCGGTTTCCAGTTAGGGGTATTGAACATAATTTCTAACGGATGGCTCCCTTTTTTCCCTATAATTAATTTTTCATTCTAATCCGTAATTTTTATCCTCTTTTTTTAATCTTAATATAGAATTATTAGTATATTGTAATAAACTTTAGGTGTTTCAGTATTACGATTATTATTTTCGTAATACTATAAATATATGTTTCAAGTAAAAGTCAAAGAATTTTTTTTCGAAAAATTGAATCCGGATGACACAATTGTACAGGGATAGATGCCTCAATCTGTAAACTTACATATGGTTTTTACAGAATTAAGACTGGAATTATGAATACAACATTTAACCAATATAAAGCTATAATTAAGAAAAAACGCCTGATACTTTTAGTTTCATTTTTTGTACTGATAATCACTGCCGCTCTATCTTTGCATATAGGAAACTACAATATTTCGTTTACCGGGTACTTCAATTTTTTAAGTCACGGAAGCAGTGCCGAAACCGCTCGGATAGTTATTTTTAACATAAGGCTTCCGCGTTTGATAGCAGCAATTATTTCCGGAGGCGGACTGGCTTTATCCGGTTTAGTGATACAAACACTTCTGAAAAATCCGTTAGCCTCCCCTTTTACTATCGGGATAAGTCAGGGTTCAGCTTTTGGCGCAGCGCTTGCAATTGTATTATTATCCGGAGCGGGCGGGCTTCCGGCTTTTCAAAATACTACTTTCTGGATAATACTGTTTGCATTCTTGGGCTCAGTCTGTTCAACAGTAGTAATTCTTCTTTTAGCTAAGTTTAAAAATTTCAATACTGAATCAGTGATTCTGGCAGGTGTTGCACTTTCAGCATTATTTTCGGCCGGAACTATGCTGCTACAGTATTTTGCTACTGAAGATGAATTAGTTTCAATAATTTTCTGGACCTTTGGCGATGTTTCACGTTCAACCTGGAAAGAAATAATATTGATAGGCATAGTTCTGATTGTTATATATGTTTTTTTCTTTACCAACAAATGGAATTTAAATTCTTTGATTTCCGGAAATGAAATTGCTCTTACACTGGGGGTTAATGTTAAACGGATTATCTTAACCGGAATGCTGTTCTCAGCTTTAGCTGCGGCACTTATAACAGCTTTTCATGGAATTATAGCGTTTATCGGCCTGCTTGCCCCTCATATTGCTAAAAGAATAATTGGGACAGATTTTAATTTTCTGCTTCCGATGTCTTTTATGACAGGGGGCATACTATTAATAGCAGCCGATACATTAGGACGTGTATGCTTAGGTACCGGGGCCGTTCCCGTAGGTGTACTTACATCATTCATGGGCGCGCCTCTATTTTTGTATTTACTTATAAAATCACACAAATAAAAATTTTAATTTAATAAAGTAATCAATGTTTTTAAAAACAGAAAATTTAGGGTTCAGTTACAATAAAAGCTCAGTTTTCAGAAATGTATCTATAAGCCTGGGAAAAAATATGATAACAGCACTTTTAGGAGCAAATGGTGCAGGTAAAACAACTTTACTGAAATGCCTTACACAAATATTAAAAGCTGATTCAGGTAAAATATTTATTGATGGGAAAGACGTGCAGACGTTCAAAAAATTAGAATTATCTAAACTGATGGGCTATGTTCCTCAGGAAAATATTATTGAATCAGTCACTGTATTTGATTTTATAATGCTTGGGCGTAAACCATATATTAACTGGAAAATCACAAACAGCGACATAAAAATTGTTGAAAATGTAATATACGATTTAGGTCTGCATCACTTATCGTTTAAAATGCTTACTCAACTCAGCGGGGGAGAAGCGCAAAAAGTCTCAATAGGCCGTGCTTTAGCACAGAAACCAAAGTTTCTTCTTCTTGATGAACCCACAAGCAACCTTGACCCTAAAAACCAGCTGGATGTACTGAATATTATAAAGAAAGTCAGTTATGAAAACAGCATATCAGTTATAATCTCCGTACATGATCTCAATATGGCACTCAGATTTTCAGACTTTTTTATTCTCCTCAAGGATAAAACCGTTTATTCCTGTACAAACAGGTACGGTATCAACTCGCAATTAATAAAAAATGTTTACAATATTAACGCCAAAGTTTTTGAAATAGGCAACTATAAAGCTGTAATACCCGAATAAGGAAAATTTAAGATGAAATGTTCTACTACTGTATTTACTATGTACCTTCTTTGTATGACACTACTAATCAATGCCGCTGATAAAACAATGACTGTCAAAGATTTAAAATCGAGAAATGTAACTATCTCTGTTCCGGTAAAAAAAACAGTTTGTATAGGCCCGGGTGCACTCAGGCTTATTGTATATTTGCAGTGCGCAGATAAAGTTGCAGGAATAGAAAATATAGAATTAAAGTATCCTGCAGGAAGGCCTTACAGGTTCGCCCTAAAAAAATTGGACAGTTTAAAAATAATCGGTCCGGGAAGTGTTATAAGTATGAACAGCCTTCCGAACCTGGAAGCTATTCTTGAAATAAAGCCGGATTTAATAATAGCTTCATATATGAAACCCGGAATAGCAGATAAAATAAATAAAATCACAAAGATTCCCGTGGTTATTATCAGCTACGGTCCTTTTGGTTCATTTGATGAAACACTTAAACATTCATTAAAACTGTTAGGGAAAATTTTTCATAAAGAAAAAAGGGCTGCGGATTTAATAAACTTTATTAACCGAAAACATAAGGACCTGCTCAGGCGGGCTGATAATTCTAAATATAACAAAGTATGTACAGCTTACATTGGAGGGATCGGCTTCAAGGGCGAAGCAGGGATTAATAGTACTGACACTGATTTTATTCCCTTCCAATGGACAAATGTAACCAATGCAGTTAAACAATCAGATACTAAAGGACATTTAAATATTGGAAAAGAAAAACTCCTGAGCCTTAACCCCGATTATATCTTTATAACAGGAGGCAGCTCAAAACTTATTAAGGAAAATATTATAAGAAATAAAAATATCTATTCTGTCTTAAAGGCTTTCAAAAATAAGAATGTTTATTCCCTTTATCCTTTCAACTGGTATGTCACCAACATCGGCACAGCAATACTTGATGCATACTGTGTTGGTAAAATTCTTTATCCAGATACTTTTAAAGATATAGATTTAGAAGATGAAGCAAACTATATTTACAGTTTTTTGATAGGTAGTCCTATTTATAAACAGATGAAAAAAGTTTACGGAACAATTGGAGGTAGGGTAAAATTATGAACACAGCAAAAGCAGATTTTTTCGATAAAGCAATAAATTCACCCTGGGCAAATGATGAATATACTGAAAGAGAATTACAAAAAATAAATAAATTTTTGAATTTATGCAAAGTTTCCGCCGGTTCAAAGATTATAGAGCCAGGATGCGGGGCAGGCAGATTGACTGAAATATTGGCTTCAGAATGTGGTGAAACAGGAGAAATTATTGCATTTGACATCAGCTCTGAAATGGTTAAATTAGCCACAAAAAGGACAAAAAATTATAAAAATGTAAAAATATACTGCTCGTCTGCCGAAAACTATAAATACACACCAAACTATTTTGATGCGGTTATTTGCCATCAGGCCTACCCGCATTTTGACAATACTGAAAAAGCAACAGCTTCTCTATCTAAAGCCCTCAAACCCGGAGGCCGTTTCATAATCAGCCATTTAATCGGAATCTCTGAAATAAATGATGTGCATAGAAAATCTGATACCCCGGTACAAAACGATATAATGCCTGAAACAAATTTGATAAAAAAATATTTTGCCAAGGCAGGAATGGCGGTCAATTATATTGTAGATAATGAAGATATGTTTATTATCCTTGCAATAAAAAATTAAAGTAATGCCTATGCAGGCAATCTTTTTGTTTTTTCTACTGCGGATTTTAAATTTATCCATGCGTTTTAGCAAAATCACACTTTTTTTTAAGCTATAACCCAGTCCTTTGCGGTAGCTTTGATGCAGTAGGTGAATCGGCTACGGCTTAGCGCAGCGTAATACTACATTGTATTGAAAATGTTATTTTTTTACATTTAGATAATAAATTTGTCCTGATATAATAATTGTTGTTTCAAAAGAGATGTTACACTAAAATTATGGGTTCACAGGCCGAGAATCGCGGCAATTTTTCATCTGATATCGTTTATATCAGGTTTGATATCCAGTAAAGGAGTTCCGGAAATGCAGTCAAGCCCCTTCACAAAGATCCGGCATCCTTCTATTTTTTCGATTTTTAATGTTGCCGCGGCAATTGGATTTGGACGATTCGGTGTTCTTAAAGCAAATAGTCCGGCATACCTCCCTGTCTTCCCGGAGTACTGCCTGTACAACTTACGGTTAACATTTTCAAACCAGTAAAGTATCAATATTTTCTGTCCCGGTTCAAGCCTATAAAGACCTTCTTCGTATTTTTCCTTAAGCACTATTGTACAAAGCGGACCATCTTTGCTTATGTTTCTGGGACATTCATCCTTTGTTTTATAAGGTGTCTCAATGTGGCCTATAAATACTAATTCCGCTTTCATTATTACCCCTTCTCTGTATTACTTTTGACACACATTCATACCTTATACAACTTTTACAGTCTCAGGATATATTCGGGGTTATAAACCAGCTGACTCTGAAGCCCTCTTCTTCACTTCTCTCTATGCACACAGCGCTGCCGGCAGCAAATTTTATTATTTCAGCGGAGTCATTTCCTACTGTCAACCATGATACGGCTTTTTCCATAAAGGGTAGGTGCCCTACGAACATCAGGTTATCACCTTCAATTTCACTGAAAAAATTTTTCACATCATCATTGGGTTTCATTCCGCCGATCTGCTGAACAATTCCGTCACATAGGTTTTTAGAAAAAATTTCTGCAGTCTGCTGTGCTCTCAGTTTTCCGCTGTGATATACTTTCTCCACTTTCACGCCTTCGCTTTTTAAATGCGAAGCAACTCTTTCAACATCTTCTCTTCCATCCCCTGATAAAGGCCGTTTTTGATTTTCTTCACTGGATAAAGCATTTCCGTGCCTAACTAAATAAATTTTCATAACTGCTCCTTTGTTTAGAGTTGTTTTTGCTCCATTCAATTTCAAAATTCAAACTGCAGAACTTTGGAAATCTGAATTTGGCAGCACATTCGCCGTTACAAGACTAATCCACTTTAACCTCATAAAACACTGCCGTATTAATTACAGGTTTACCGGGATATATTTTTTCTACTGTTTTAAATCTTCCCGGCAATACAATATCCGGTCCGTCCAGCAGCTTTTTCAGGCCGACTTCATTAATTCTGTGTGATACTTTTGTTTTTAAAGGCAAAACAGCAGAAAGATAATTAAAGCATTCTTTTTTAGGCCTGACCGATTCACCGACCATAACCAGATCTAATTTCCGCTCCAATGGGACTGAATAGTGGTTACCGTCAATAATGTTAACCCTATTCTGAAGGCCTAAATGTTTAATAAGGCTGCAGGACATTTCGACATTTTCTGGATTCTGTTCAATACCTGCAGCAATGATATTGTACACTGAACATAAAATAAACAGAGTTATCGGACACGGCCCGCTACCGATAAATAACACTTTGTCGCCTTCCTCAAGTCCGGCTCCTTTAATCTCAGCATCAACCAGCTTTAAATAATTACTGTAGTATTTATAAGTTTTAAGTTCAAGCCATGGCTCATTACTCTCCAATATCTTTTCTGTTAATTCTTTTTCTTTAACTATTCCGTATGCCATCCGGAATTCATCAATTGTTTTTATCATTTTTAATAAAACTGAATCTTTATAAAAAAAGTCGCATACAGAACTGTCAACATACTTATTAAGATCGTATAACCGGTTAAAATCTGATTCAAATAAATTAATACAATCATCGGTTATATTCGCTGAAGTATCGCGTTCAGCAATCAAATTATAAAAATCTGTTATTCCTTTTCGTACAATTTCCAGTTTTTTCATCTTATTTAACCCAATATTATCTACATTTAAACCAAATGAGGCAATCTTAAACTATACAAAATTCGATTCTATTTTCTAAATATAACAGAGAAAAACAATAAAAAAGCCCCAAACTCCGTAACTTATTAGAATTTGAGGCTGAATTATGCTATTTAAAGTGGTACCCGGGGGGGGACTCGAACCCCCACATCCTAAAGGATAACGGATTTTAAGTCCGTTGCGTCTGCCATTCCGCCACCCGGGCAGCATTCTGATTTTTAATGAGCCATTAACTTATACTACATCTAAAAAGTTTCAATACTTAAACTTATAAAATTCTGTTATTTCCAGGCTTAATACCTGTAATGTTCAGACTTGTATGGACCTTCAGTCGGAACGCCGATATAGTCAGCCTGCTCCTTAGTCATTTTTGTAAGTTTTACACCGAGCCTTCCCAAATGTAATCTGGCAACTTCTTCATCAAGTTTTTTACTTAGACAGTAAACTCCTATTTCTTTCCTGCTTTCAGCAAGGTCCAGCTGGGCCAACACCTGATTTGTAAAAGAGTTGCTCATTACGAAACTTGAATGCCCTGTAGCACATCCCAGGTTAACAAGACGACCTTCCGCGAGCATAAATACGGCGTGTCCGTCAGGAAATACAAATTTATCGACCTGAGGTTTAATTGTTATTTTTTCTATACCCGGATAATTCTCAAGTTTTGAAACCTGTATTTCATTATCGAAATGTCCAATATTGCAAACTATTGCCTGGTCCTTCATCTTCTCCATATGCTCTGCTCTGATAACATCTTTATTACCGGTCGTAGTAACATAAATATCTGCTTCCGAAAGAGCATCTTCAACAGTTGTGACTTCAAAACCTTCCATAACAGCCTGCAGTGCGCAGATAGGGTCAATTTCAGTTACAAGGACTCTTGCACCGAAACCCCGGAGCGACTGGGCTGAACCTTTTCCGACATCACCATAACCGCAGACACATACAACCTTGCCCGCAACCATTACATCAGTAGCTCTCTTAATTCCGTCTGCAAGAGATTCGCGGCATCCGTACAAATTATCAAACTTTGATTTTGTAACAGAATCGTTTACGTTTACTGCAGGAACCAGAAGCTCCCCTTTTTCCTTCATCTGGTACAAACGATGCACACCGGTTGTTGTCTCTTCAGAAACACCTTCCCATTCTTCAACCACCTTATGCCAGCGGGTAGTATCTTCAGCCAATATCTGCTTAAGCAACTTTTTCAGTTCAGCTTCGTCCTCTCCACCTGCAGGCTGGTCAAGTATAGAAGAATCTTTTTCAGCAGCATACCCCAAATGTACCATTAAAGTTGCATCGCCACCGTCGTCAACAATTAAATTCGGGCCTTTCCCGCTAAAATTAAGCGCCTGTTTAGTACACCACCAGTATTCGGCAAGACTTTCACCCTTCCAGGCAAATACAGGAACACCGGCCTTTGCTACTGCCGCTGCCGCATGGTCCTGGGTTGAAAAGATATTACATGAACACCATCTTACATCTGCTCCGAGTTCAATCAGCGTTTCTATCAGAACAGCAGTCTGTATTGTCATATGGAGACTGCCCATTACTCTTTTCCCGGCGAGTGGTTTTTCTTTTCCATACTTCTTTCTGACAGACATCAATCCGGGCATTTCTTTTTCAGCTATTTCAATTTCCCTTCTGCCGTATTCGGCTAAATTTATATCCGTAATTTTATAATCCATTACTTTAATCCTTTTTTGTAAATTTTATCTAAATCCTGTTTTTGATATATTTCCAACTTCTTTCAGGTATGGATGCCCCCATTACCTGAACAGCTTCAGCGCTTAGCATTGAAGCAAAACCTCCGGCTTTTTCGAGCAGTTTTCCGGAAAGTTCTTTACTCGTAATATATTTATAAAGGAAACCGGCCTGCCATACATCCCCAGCTCCGGTTGTATCTACAGCATCAACAATTTTTGCCGGGATTCTGGCTTTATTTTCACCCGCCTTTATTACAGACCCTTTTTTACCCAGTTTAAGGGCTATAACTTCACAGTCATCTCCTAAAACATCAAATATTTTTTCAGGATCATCAGAATTACTGTATTGTCTTGATTCATCATCATTGCAGAAAACAATATCAACATAGTTCTTTAATAATTCGGGGAGAATATCCATATTATCGCGAACTATCTCAAAAGAGCCCAGGTCAAGAGCCACCTTCAGCGGTATCCTCTTTGCAAGTTCAAGGACCTTAGTGATAACAGCACGGTTATGAAGCATATAACCTTCTATATTTAAATGTGTATATCCTTTAAAATCTTCAGCAGATATCTCTTCGGGTACTATTGTTGCAGCGGCTCCCAGAAAGGTTCGCATTGTTCGCTCAGAATCAGGTGTAACTATACTTAAACAGGTAGCTGTATTGAGGACATCACTGTACTTGAAACATTTCTCATCCCCGCCGGCCTTTATATAACTTTCTTTATAAAATTCGCCCTGTTTATCTTTTCCGAGTTTTCCTAAGAAACCTGTCTTTAAACCGAGTTTAGTTAAGGTCATAATAGTATTCGCTGCCGCTCCGCCCGGTACAATACTTTTTTCTTTATTTATTTTACCCAGGAGATTGTTTATTACTGAGATATCCACCAGTTCCATTCCCCCTTTATCGCCCTGAACATTTTCTTTAACAAACTCATCTTCTACATTTACAAGAATGTCTACAATCGGCGAACCACAGCCTAAAACCTTAACTTCCGGATAATGCATAATAATAACTGTTCCTCTTAAATATTATATTTTAAATCCATGTTTTTTTGCAGCTTCTCTTAATTCTTCAGCCTTATCTGTTTTTTCCCATGGGAAAACTTCTCTTCCGAAATGACCGTAGGCTGCGGTATCTTTATAACACCATCCATTCCTGTGAGGATGCTTTAAACCCAATAATTCAATAATATTAGCCGGTTTAAAGCTGAATACCTCCTGTAAAACCTCTTCAAGCTGCTCATCTTTTTCAAGTTTTCCGGTACGGTATGTATCTACATTTAAACTTAACGGCTCGGCAACACCTATAGCATAAGCAACCTGTACTTCACATTTCTGCGCCAGGCCGGCGGCAACTACATTTTTAGCCACATAACGGGACATATATGCAGCGGAACGGTCGACTTTTGAAGGATCTTTACCCGAAAAAGCACCGCCTCCGTGCGAACCGACACCCCCGTAAGTATCAACTATAATTTTACGGCCTGTCAATCCGGTATCGCCATGCGGCCCGCCTATTTCAAAACGCCCGGTTGGATTGATATAATATTTTACATCGGGATGCATAAAACTCTGAGGTATTACTTGTTCAGATACCTCTTTAACAAGCTTTTCAATAACTTTCATCTCAGCTTCAGGTGTATGCTGATGTGATACTACAATGGTTTCCACTTTTACAGGTTTTCCATTTTCATAACTTACTGAAACCTGACTTTTAGAGTCGGGACGCAGATAAGGGTATTTTTCCGGTTCTTCGTGACGTCTTCTGGCAAGTTCCTGGAGTATTTTATGAGAAAAAATTATCGGCGCGGGCATAAGTTCCTCTGTTTCATTAGTAGCATACCCGAACATCATTCCCTGGTCGCCGGCACCCTGTTCTGCATATTTCCCCTCGCCTTCTGTAACACCCTGTGATATATCCGAAGACTGACTGTGGATGCATATTAGAAGTTTTGTTCCATCAGCAGTAAACATCATGTTTTCATCTTTATAACCGATCTTTCTCACTATATCACGGGTTACGGTCTCCCAAACCACATCTGCACGTGTAGTTATTTCTCCTGATACAACTATCATATTAGTTGTGGTAAGTGCTTCACAGGCGACTCTGCTGTCGGGATCCTGTTCAAGGCATGCATCGAGCACGGCATCAGAGATTTGGTCACATACTTTATCGGGATGCCCTTCTGAAACTGATTCGGAAGTAAAAATATGTTTAGCATGAATTTTACTCATTTAGATACTCCGTTTATTATACTGTTATTATATTTAAACATTAATGTTTAACCCAAATTATGCATAATCCGGGTTTAAGGTGAAATTTTATTAAAAAAAAAACAATCTTATAATTTGCTTTCATTTTATAAATTTTCAAGAATAGGAAAGAAGTAAAATTATTAAATTATAAGCATACAGTCGCCGTAAGAATAAAATCTCATTCTATTTTCTATAGCAATCTTATAGGCGGTTAGTATTCTTTCTCTTGTTGCAAAGGCCGACACAAGCATGATCAGAGTGCTTTTAGGTAGATGAAAATTAGTTAGCAGACAATCGACGACTTTCGGTTTCTTAGGCGGATGTATAAATATATCAGTCCAGCCATACCCAGACTTAACTGCACCGTTCTCATCGGCATTTGTTTCCAAAACCCTGGTTGAAGTTGTTCCAACGGCAAATATTCTACCGCCGTTTCTGTGTGTATTATTAATTATATCAGCTGCTTCTTCAGATAAAAAAAACTCTTCAGAATGCATTACATGGTCTTTAAGATTTTTCACATTTACCGGCTGAAAAGTACCGGCACCGACATGCAGTGTAAGTTCAGCTTTCTTTACTCCTTTTTTGTGAAGCTGTTCCAAAATTTCTTCGGTAAAATGAAGGCCGGCAGTAGGAGCTGCGACAGCTCCGGGATGCTTTGAATAAACTGTCTGATAGCGAACTTCATCAGACAGTTTCGATCTTCTTTTTATATAAGGTGGTAAAGGAATATTCCCAAACTTCTGAAAGACAGAATCTACGTCACCGGCTTCTATTTCAATAACAAAAGTGCCGTCCTTTTTTTTATCTATAACAGTGTACCACTGCTCCTTATCTGTATTATTGTCATTTAAAAGCCTTACCCTTGTACCTTTTTTTACCCTTTTCCCAGGTTTTATAAAGCAGTTCCATTTTTTATCTGATTCAGGTATAGGAGATATAAGCATCGCTTCAATTTTTGCTCCGTTCCCCTCCTTTAATCCATAGAATCTTGCTTTTAAAACACGTGTATTATTGATAACGATACAGTCTCCGGGTTTAATAAGATCTACAATCGTATTAAAAGGTTTTATTTCAGTTTTGCCGGTTATTCTGTTTAAGGTAAGCATTCTGGAAGAAGACCTGTCCTTTACCGGAAAGTCTGCTATCAGTTCTTCAGGCAAATTGTAGTCGTAGTCTTCAACATTATCCATAGTTTTACAGCTGATTGTTTTTAAATTCTATACTAACTAGCGTTAATCTCCGCACGACGAAGTTTAATCTTTTCTGAAACAGAACGGTAGGGCGCGATCTCCGACCGTGTGAGCCATATAGCCCCGCTACTGCGGGGCGACGGCTTAGCGCGCCGCAATACAGCATTATTGTTAAATGTATAATAAAATTATAAGATTTAATGCAATATTTTACTGTATAGTAATTTTTTGTTTCAGGGGAGATGTTGCACGAAAAGGGTTTATCTCTGCACTACAGAATCGAAATATTTCAGAAAAAGTCAAAAACCGCCTCAAAATAATAGGCCGCAGTGCATGAAACCTTTTCGTGTAACATCTAATTAATTCTGGCAACAAACTTTATTCCGCTATTGGCCATCAAAGCCCAGACTTAGGTCGAGCTTAGCCATGCTGCCAGGGTATTAAGCGTAACAGGAAAAATGCATCTATAGTTGGTATTTACAGGAATTAATTGACTGAAAAAAGACTTCTATTTTTTCATTTTATCTCTTGCTTTACGTAAAACTTCCATCTCTTCTTCTGTAAGACTGTTAATTCCTGAATGTGAAATTTTATCAAGGATTTCATCGATATTTTTCGAAGATTTCCCTGAAAACTTCCACTTGTTAGAAGCCTTTCTGCTTTTGCTGTATTTACTGCCGGGAGGTTGATGGCTGTTATGCCCCGAGAGAAAGTTTCTGATCAATAATATTACATCAAACGTTTCTCTCGGAAATACATTTCTCATATAAAAGTAACCGCCTATCAAACCGCCAAGATGAGCGAGATGGGCTACACTGCCATGCGCCCCGCCCATAGCCAGGAAGGTTTCAATTAAAGCATAAACAATTACAAAAGTCTTGAGCTTCAACGGAATAGGCGGTATCAAAAGCATTATCATGACATTAGGGAACATCATAGCAGCGGAAACCATAACCCCAAACAGGGCAGCACTGGCGCCAACACAGGGTATAAGCGTACTTAAATTAAAAACAAGCCACAGAAGGCCGCCGGATATCCCGCTTATAAAATACAGTATCAGAAATTTTGTTGAGCCAATCCTCCTCTCAAGCATGCTCCCGAAAAGATAAAGACCCCACATATTAACAAGGATATGAAAAAAGTTTGCGTGAAGAAACATATAAGTGACAATCCGCCAGACCTGAAAATTCCTAAAAGCCATTGCGTTCAAAGAAAAATATACAGTAACGGGGCTGTATGAATAGTTTCCGTAACTTGAAATAAAAACATTCTGTAATAAAAAAACAAAAACATTTATCATTATCAATACAGGAACTGCATGATAATATTCATTTCCTGAATGATATCTGTAACGATTATAATTTCTATCCTGAAACATATTTGATTTATGATCTTCGTTTTTCAGTATTGTGAACAATACCACGTTTACTTGATTCTACAAAATCGACAAACTCTTTAACTTCCGGAGTCATATCAAGCTCTTCTTTTATCTTTGCTAAAGCATTCGGTACACTTAACCCGCTTTTGAAAAAGATTTTATATAAAATTTTAACATTATGTACTGCTTCATCAGAGTAGCCATTCCTTTTAAGGCCTATTTTATTAAATGTTCTGATCGGGCCGTTTCTTCCATCAGCAATAGCATAAGGAGGGATATCTTTTGAATAAACAGAACCGCCGCTCATCATCACATAGCTTCCAACCTTCAAAAACTGGTGAGTACCGCATAAACCTGAAAAAACACAGAAGCTGCCTATCTCTGAAAATCCTGAAAATCCTGTTGCATGAGCTACAATATTTCTGCTGCCGACTTTACAGTTATGTGCAACATGACTGTTCTCCATAAAATAGTTATTATCCCCAATTACAGTTATTGTACCTTCTCCTTCTCCGACATTGGCAGTAAATCCCTCTCTAAAAGTATTATCATTCCCTATTTTTAAATAAGAGACATAACCTGTATAACTTATATCCTGCGGAGGTGTACCCACAGATACTCCCGGATAAAATGTATTATTTTCACCAATCTCTGTATAACCGGCTACATTACAACTACTTATTAGTTTTGTTCCCAAACCGATTTTAACATTCGGTCCAACTGTACAAAATGGTCCGATTTCCACATCGCCAGCGATTTGCGCTTCCGGGCTAACACATGACATCTGATGAATTTTAGCCACTCTAAAGTCTCCTTCTATATAAATGTTACATAATTCACAGCATCGATAGTAAAATATAATTTTAAAATCACCAAATTCAAGAAATAAAAAAAGACAGCCTTAAAAAAAACCATATACACTTGTGTATACCTTAAAAACTGTTAACTGAATGTTGCACGAAAGGAGTTTACATACTGCGCCCAGTTATTTTGAGTTGAATTTTAACTTTTTTTTGAAATATCTCGGTACAGAAGTTTTAAATTCTTTGAAAATAAAGTTAAAAACTCAGAAAAAATGGCTGCCCTGAAGGGCTGAGATACCCCTCTTTCCATAGAGCGTTTAATTATTGTTAAGCTGCCTTTTTATAATAGAAACCGAATGGTCAAGTTTTTTATCTTTAGCACGCTCTTTTCTAATCCTGTTAACTGCGCTTATCACTGTAGCATGGGTTCGACCGCCGAAAGCTTCACCGATTTCAGGTAAGGAGCTCTCTGTAAGTTCTCTGGTTAAATACATTGCAATCATTCTTGGATACGCAATATTTCTTGGCCGTTTTTTTCCTGTTATATCATTTACCCGAAGGT
The DNA here is from genome assembly GCA_021733985.1 of Victivallales bacterium. Lineage (GTDB taxonomy): Bacteria > Verrucomicrobiota > Lentisphaeria > Victivallales > GWF2-38-69 > JAIPJT01. Next base: position 15,439 of record JAIPJT010000039.1, read on the forward strand.
CAAAATATTCTGCCACCTTTTTCTGAATAATATCAACAGTGACTTTTGTTATTGCCTCCTGAACAATAATAGGATGCAGAAGTCTTTCAGCAATATCCAGAGTTATCTTAGTACTCGCCATAGAAGCAAACGCTGTCAGCCTGATTAACGCACCTTCAAGTCTTCTTACATTTGAAGTGATCCTGCTGGCGATAAAAAACATTATATCGTCATCAATTTTTACTGTCTGCTCCTCCTGTTTCATACGGAGTATAGCCATCCTTGTTTCCAGTCCTGGTGGCTGTATATCAGTAGTAAGTCCATTATCAAACCTTGAAACCAATCTATTTTCCAGGCCGTCTATTTCACTCGGAGCCCTGTCTGAAGTTAGCACAATCTGATTATTATCATTATACAGCGAATTAAACGTATTGAAAAACTCTTCCTGCATCTTAGTTTTGTTTGCAAGGAACTGCACATCATCAATAAGGAGCATATCAACATTTCTGAATCTTTTTCTGAATACAGAGAGTCTGTTATTCTGAAGGGCTTCAATATAAAAATTAAAAAATTCTTCACAGGTGAGATATTCTATTTTCAAATTTTTATTTATTTTAAGTGCTTCATGGGCTGAAGCCTGGATTAAATGAGTTTTACCCAGTCCGGTGCCGCCGTAAATAAACAGCGGATTAAATGAAATTCCGGGATACTGGCTTACAGCTTTTGCAGCCGAATATGCAAAGTTGTTACCGTCTCCTACAACAAATGAGTCAAAAATGAATTTAGGATTACAGTTTGTGATTTCACGAAATTCATCATTCGTTAGCTGTTTATCCTCTTTTTCGGAATTAACACCTTCGTATTCTTGCGGGTCATGGCCAATCTCAAACCTGAAAGAAATTTTCTTCCCGCAGGCTTGTCTTAATGCATCATTAATAAAATCAGTATAATGCTCTTCAAGCCAATCAGCATAAAATTCATCAGAAACACCCAGGATAAACTCTTTACCTTCAATATAATTTATAGGTTTGATAGATCTTATCCATCTATTGTAGATATCTTCATTTAAATGTTTTCTTAAATTATTTCGAGCAGAGAGCCAAATTTTTTCTTTCGGAGAAACATCATTCATAATCGTTAAACCCTAGTAAATCTTCGTGATTAACCTGTCAGATAAACTATTTTTTGCAATATAATAAAATCCAACAACTGACTAAACTGCTGATTTTTTTATCCCTGCTTTTTAGGAAAGCTTAATTTTCGGAATTATTATCAACAAATCTTTTACTGTGCTTTTTATTATATTTACCAATATTTTAACTTTCAAGAACTGTTAATGAAATAACAGTTTTTTAATTTTTATTTTATTTTTTTAAAGTAAATTTTGAGGCTAAAATACAAAACTGAGACTAAAATTTACGTATAAATCTTACATTAATTTCAACGCTTGAGTTATCTACAGGAATATAAGTTCAATTCTTAAAAAAACGCGGCGGTTATCAACATCTATTAACAGGTTATTAACATTTTTTATCCATGTTTTTGGGAGAAATTTAATTGATAAAAAAAACTGAAATCTTTAATAATGCAAAAAATATGTTTTAAAGAACAGATCGTCTCTTTAAATTGAATTTTGAAAATAAGGATAATATAATATATTATTAATTATAAGCATTCACTAATAAGGAAATTAAAATGAATGATAAAAACAGTCACACAAACAGAACTCTTTTTATTACTGATTACTGTTTTACGCCTCACAGGCGTATTAAAAATGCAGCTATTTTATGTGAAAATGAAAGAATAACAGCAATAGGCAATGAATCTAGCTTTTCCCAAGATACAGGTATGAATATTTATGACCTGAGGAACACATATGCTGTTCCCGGCTTTATTGACACCCATATACACGGCACCGGAGGTTTCGATTCTACAACTGCAGATGAGAGGACAGAAGACTTTAATTTAATGTGCAACACTCTCGCAGGTCATGGTGTTACATATTTTTTACCGACAATAATCTCAAGGCCTGAGAAAAAATTTATATCCTCGATAACAGCCTTTAATGATTTATTAAAGCTTAAACATACCGGGGCCGAACCTTTAGGAATTAGACTTGAAGGGCCTTACATTTCCAAAAAGAAAGGCGGTTCTCAAAATGCCGGATATATCAGGAATATCGACCTGGGAGAATTAAAAGAAATTGTATCGGCCGGACAAGGCAACATAAAAATTATGACATTTGCCCCTGAACTTAAAAATTCAATAAAACTTATAGAAATACTTAGGGAAAACGGCATAATCCCCTCTATGGGTCACACTGCCGTTGAAGATGAAAAAACTGTATTAAAGGCAATCGATGCAGGAGCTACTCATGTTACACATCTTTACAACGGAATGCCCCTTATGCACCATAGATCAGTCGGCCTTGCTGGCGTTGCAATGACGGATGACAGGGTTACTACTGAAATAATTATTGACGGATATCATATACAGCCCCGAATGATAGATATTGTTTCCAGAACCAAACCGAAAAACAAAATCATCGGAATTAGCGATGCAATCCAGGGAGCCGGCCTTAAAGACGGAACGTACCATTTAGGCAAAACACAAATTTCTGTAGAACATGGAAGGGCATTTACGAACAACGGAACAATCGCAGGTACTACCATAACACTCGAAAAAGGCTGGAACAATTTAGTTTGCTACTCCCAGCTTGATATGAAAGACGCAGCTGCATGTCTTACGATAAATCCGGCGACCTTAATGAACCTGAAACATGTAGGAGAATTAAAAGCGGGAAGCTGCGCAGATATAGTATTTTTCAACAAAAACACGAATAAACCCGTTCTTACCGCCAGAAACGGTAAGATAATATACATAGATAAAACCCAAAAATTTCAGCAGGATAACCACTACAAACTAAAAGAATAAATGAAAACTTACAAATTATTAGATTCAGGAAATCTTGAAAAACTTGAGCAGGCCGGACCCTACCGCCTTATAAGGCCTGCTCCAAATGCATATTGGCCCCCTTCCCTCGATAAGGAATACTGGAACGAAGCCGCCGGTCATTATTTCAGAAGTTCAAAGGGAGGCGGATATTGGAAGTGGAAGAAGAAACTGCCTAAAGAATGGACAGTTCATTACGACGGTTTTAAATTGATCTGCAAACCAACTGATTTCGGGCATATCGGTTTTTTCCCCGAACAGAAAGAAACCTGGAACTGGCTTTCCGGTCATCTATCCGGAAAACAAAATTTAAACGCGTTAAACCTTTTTGCATATTCAGGCGGAAGCTCTTTAGCAATGGCTAAAACCGGAATAAAAGTATGCCACCTGGATGCGGCGAAAGGAATGATCGACTGGGCAAAGGATAATTTGAGGCTGAACAGCGAAATCCCTGATAATATCAGATGGATTACTGACGATGTAAACAAGTTTATAATGCGTGAACTCCGCAGAAAATCAGTTTATCAGGGGATAGTTCTTGACCCTCCGTCTTTCGGAAGAGGTTCGCGCGGCCAAATCTGGAAAATCGAACATCATCTTCTACCTCTGCTGAAGAACTGCCGCAAGCTTATGGGCAGAAACCCCGAATTTATGGTTTTGAGCATGCACAGTTACGGTTATTCGCCTATCTCTCTTGAGAGAATACTATCTTCAATTTTGCCTGATAACGGAACAGTTTCAAGCGGAGAAATGCTGATAAACGAAGATAATGCTAAAGGTAAAAAACTGCCCGCCGGTATCTTTGCCATGTGGGTAAAAAAAAACCGAAACTATTAACAGGTGCTATATGCTTAAACTTACCAGTACTCAGAACCCGAAAATCAAATTCCTGTCTAAGCTCATAAATAGAAGAACAAGAGAAAAAACCCGAAAAACTCTTCTTGAAGGTTATCGGCTTATCACAAGAGCACTTGAAGCGAACTTTCCTATTGAAGAATGTTATTTCTGTCCGGAACTATTTCTCGGCAGCAATGAAAACAGGCTCCTTTCGATGCTCGAATCCGGAGATACGAAACTTATAGAAGTAACAGCACCGCTGTTTAAAAAAATCGCTTACAGAGATAGACCGGAAGGGTTGATCGCATTATCCCCGATCCCGAAACACCCGCTTAATAAACTACCTGTCGTAAAGAACGGGCTGTATCTCGTGGTTGAAGCCATAGAAAAACCCGGTAATTTAGGATCAATACTCAGATCGGCTGACGCTGCCGGCGCAAACGGATTAATAATTTGTGATAGATGCACTGATATATATAATCCTAATGTTTTAAGGGCAAGTACCGGGGCAATTTTCTATGTACCTGTTGCCGAATGCAGCTCTGAAGAGGCCCATGACTGGCTTAAAAATAACAATATAAAAACTCTTGCAGCCACCCCCCATACTAAAGATGCCTATTATGATGTTCTCATGACAAAAGGAACTGCAATTATAACAGGAACTGAACAATACGGTTTAAGCGATTACTGGTTAAAAAATTCTGATAAAAAGATACTTATTCCTATGAAAGGTAAAATAGACTCCCTGAATGTCGCCATAGCGACAAGTATCCTTTTATTCGAAGCTTCCAGGCAGCGAAATAATAATCCCGGTACTCCAGTCAAACAACAGCCAAACTAAAAGATTTACAAATACTTCTTGAGCAAAAATTTATCTACTCCTGCATTTTTCTTCCCGAATAATCTTTTATATACGGTAAAGAACATAAAGAAACAAAAGCAAGAAATACCAGCAATCCCACCACACTTAAAGCTGAACCTGTCAAATCATATAGGTAATTAACCGTAAAAGGAATAAGCGAAGCGAGGGCATACACTACATTGTAACATAATGCAATCCCTGTATAACGCACTTCTGTAGGGAAATTCTCTGAAATAATCGGGTAATAGCATACGGTATATAAAGAAATAAATGTCTGATAAATACATATAAATATAATAAGATTACTGAACACAGCACCTTCAAGAATTCTAAAATAAAATACAGCAATAACAATAAAAACTACCGATACCCAAAGAAACAGCTTACGTCTGTTAAACATGTCAGAAAAATACCCGAAAAGCAGTAGCGTAAATATAGACCAGCCGTAACCTATACTTATCGCGAGATAAACATCATCTGCGTTATACCCATATGCAAGATTAAAATAGGTAGGCATACATAATGCAAACATTACAAGCGAAGATGGGAAAAATATAAAGCCGCCGACAGCTAATATTTTCCCCGGATATTTTATTATAAGCGCCCGGAACGGATTTTTCTGTTTATTTTTATTTCTTTCAAAATAGGGTGATTCTTCTGTTTTTTTTCTTATATAATAAGCTGCGAGGGCCAGAAAACTTCCTAAAATAAAAGGAATCCGCCACCCCCATCTGTACATAATATCTTCCCCTAATATTTCATTAAAAACATAAACAACAAAAGAAGCGGTCAACACGCCGACTGTGACAAATGCAATCATCAAAGCACAGTTCAAACCTCTCATAGTCTTATCAGAGTGTTCAGTTATAAAAGTCGTAGCGCCCGGAAGTTCGGCGCCGAATGAAATCCCCTGCAGTATCCTTAAAAAGACAATTAAAACAGTAGCAGATATACCAATAGCACTATAGGCTGGAATAATGCCCATTAAAAATGTTGCTGTTGCCATAAGAAGTATGGAATACAGAAATATTCTTTTACGTCCGAACCTATCCCCAAATGCCCCGAAAATCACCCCGCCTACAGGACGTACAAAATAACCTACAGCAAAAAGACCGAATGCTGCTAAAAGTGAAACTATCCTGCTCCCGGTAGGGAAAAAACAGTAGCTTATGTACTGTGCAAGAAAAGCGTAAACAATGAAGTCATAATACTCCAGGCCGGCACCGATAGAAGTTAAAATTGCAGTTTTATTTAATTTTATCATAATAACCCTTCTAAATTTATTGAAGTTGAATAATAATAAATTATACTATATTAATGTAAAGGTATATATTAATTCTACAGAGAAAAGGAATTAATGAAATTAAAATTTAAAAAATTTACACTGATTGAACTTTTAGTTGTTCTTTCCGTAATTGCTATACTTTTTGCTTTGCTTCTGCCTGCTCTTAGGAGTGTTCAGGACCAGGCAAAACGAATTTCTGTAGTAAATAATTTAAGACAGGTTAACGCTGCATTAATTGACTATACAATTGATTATAATGATTATTTACCCCACGGAAATAATGCTGCGGGTCTCTATAAACTCTCAGAAATACTCAGGGATGAAAAGATTTTACATTCACCTTTCACTTCTGAATCAGCTGCAGACAGCTGGCACTCTGAAATGCAGAACGATTACTGCTATTACGGAGGGTTGAGTATACGTCCATCGACTGTAACAGCAGCCGGGACAAGCCCTGATACAGGTATAGTATGCGATAAAGCCGGCAATTACGGAGAACTCGGAGGAAATTACGGAGGACATGTCCTATATTTGGACAACAGCGTAAAAGGATATAAAGATACAAACTGGTATAATACCGGTATTATCCGTAATAAAAAACTGCAAAATCTTGTTCAGGAATCTGCTCTCTGATCCTATTTGTGACAAATTGGCAGGCCCTATTCCTTGTACCGCCGGAACGCTGCAAATACAGTATGAGATTGTTGAAACTTCCAGCACTGTGTATTACCAAACGGTTCAAAGAAGAATGAGTAATAGATAGCCTGCCCTGTTTCAGCGCACCGAAAATTCACTCTCAGACACAGTATAGTATAAAACTTAATTTGATTTTTTTGAATTCCGTATTATTTTAAAGTTACTGTAAAATTCAAAAATATTCCCTCCTCCGGAAACAGCATTGTCCGGGGCAGAAGATTAAATACAGGGGGTGTTCCGGTTTCGACTGGGTAGGTTGAACATTGATTGCATGTCGAGGATGATCGTTGGCCTCGTTAATCATCGATCAGAAAAATAAATGCTAAAAACACAATGTCTTTTGAGGGCAACGCAGTTGCTCTTGCTGCTTAATCGTACCATAAACTACTTTTAAGCACATTGGGTCCGGCTGCCGGACAGCAGTAAAGCAGCGGGACTTTAAACAATACTGCTGTAGATTTCAATTGCCGCTTTATCGATTGAAATTGAATCTTTTAATGAAGCTAGTCCGAAGATGCCTGTCTGACGGCTAATCTGAAAGACGAAAAAAAACAAAGACGGACTAAACATGTAGATATCTTCAGGATTCTTATTCAGGACGGGGGTTCGACTCCCCCCACCTCCACCATGCTTCGTTTCGAATAAAGTGAGAAAAAGAAGCATGCCCTGCGTAGCTTTTAAGCGAAGCACGGGCAAATAAAATTTGTATAAATCCGAAACTACGCATGGCGCAGCCATTAAAACTTTTAATGATGTATTATGTTTACATTTTGAAAAGCAATGTTGATAACAGTAGTACATATGTTGGATATACTTCGGACCTTAAATCAAGACTGACTAAACATAACGAAGGCGGCTGCCCACACACCTCAAAATATAAACCATGGAAACTTATATGGTACTGTGCTTTTCACAATAAAATTAAAGCACTGGAATTTGAGAAATATCTGAAATCCCACTCTGGCAAAGCATTCACTACAAAACATTTGCTATAAGGCTTCGTTTCGAATAAAGTGAGAAAAAGAAGCATGCCCTGCGTAGCTTTTAAGCGAAGCACGGGCAAATAAAATTTGTATAAATCCGAAACTACGCATGGCGCAGCCATTAAAACTTTTAATGATGTGTAAATCAATGCCGTTGAATTAAAACAAATTTATTGATTTTGCTTAATCTACGGTACCATCTGTCTTCGCTTGAAGCTACGCCAAGACACCGGGGGGACTGGTTCCCTCCACCACGAATTCTGTATTCTGTGGAGATAACATGAGTATATCAGGTTATTAAAAGACAAAATATAGAAAAAAGTTCCTCCCGGATTATAAAACTTTAACCCAGGAGGACCAAATGCAAAGAAAAAGTAATTCAGCAATGTTAAAAATGCAAGCAGAAAAACTAATAACAGTAGGAATTGATATGGGAAGTTCTTCCTGGTCCTGCGGTTATTATAATTGGAATACAG